>NZ_JBSFNN010000062.1:0-41095 GCF_053587115.1 Streptomyces sp. NPDC003697 | reverse complement strand
CAGTCGGCACATGGGCGGTCCGGGCCAGGTGCTCATCAGTTTCTATACCTCGGCGGACCGGCGGTCTTGTGGCGATTGCACGACGGCACGCCGGCGGCCGCGGCGCCGAAGGAGATGGGCAACTGTCGCGCCCAGGACGACCAGCCCGGGTCCGGAGTGCACGGCGAAGACGCCCAGCAAGTGCGGGCCGCCCCAGTCCTGCGCATAGCTCTCAGGATTGGAGTAGTCGATGATGAAGAACTCGGCGATTCCCCGGGCAATCAGGTAAACCGCCAGAAGTCCACCGACAAGCATCGCGGCCGCTCTGAGGACCCACCGCCGGGACCTCGGCGAAACGACACACACCATTGAGCCGACCACAAGCGTGAGAAAGACGCAGGCGACAGCGATGAGCATGAGCTCAGGCCTTCCCAATTGGCTTACGGTGGCGGCGATAGGTGAGGACTAGCAGTCCGGCCCAGGGAGCGAGGGAGGCCGACAGCGCCAGCGCTCGGCGCGGTGTAGTGGGGGCCCACAGGATGTTGTCTGTCAGTCCAGCCTGCAGCGCGAGGTGGGTGACGGTGGTGGACACCACGATCGCCAGCGCGACCAGCACCAGCGTGAAGCGTGCCCGCACCTGCTGTGTGGCAGCATGGGCGACCACGTCGATCAGGGTGCGCGGGGTGAGGTCGGTGTCGTCGAGGAGGGCGCGGAACTCTTCACCGTAGCGCTCACGCCACGGCTTCGGGTGCAGTGCCACGAGCAGATCCCTCATGCCCACCCCAACCGCCGCCTTCCGGTGCTCACTACGCGCGACCAACTCTCCAGGTGCGCCGCCAGCGCCTCCCGCCCGGCCGGGGTGATCTCGTACGGGCGCCGGCGCTCCTCGCTGGGCAGTGCAACGATCAGCCCGCGGTCGACGAGCTTGCTCAACGACCCGTACAGCGTGCCCGGACCTAGTTGGACCCCGGTCTGCTCCTTCACGTCGGCGGTGATGGCGTAGCCGTGCTTGGGCCCATCACTGAGTGAGAGCAGCACCAGTGCGCCCGGTTCGCCGAACCGAGCCAGTCCCTCCAAACGTCTTTGGTTCGTCATGCGATGCATCGTATGACGTAGTAGAGCGCTCGTGAAGGGCGCAACGGAGAATTGCCACCCAGAACTGCGTTCTCCGCGACATACCGGAGCCCGCCGAACCGGCCGCCGCCGTCGAACAGTTCGACTGTCCAACCTGTGAAGCACCCGCCGGAAGCACCTGGGGCACACTCCGCGCCGAGCTGGAGGTGAGGACCCCCGCCGACCGCGGCCCCGGACGCGCGTGGGAGATGGGCCCGGCCATCGACGCCGCGGTGCCCGAGGCAACCACGAAGCCCACACGGGTGGGGTACGCCCGCTGTAGTACCGCCCAGCAAGAACTCCAGAGCCGGCTCGACGCCCTCACGGAAGCCGGGTGCGACCCGGTGTTCTCCGAGAAGCTCAGCACCCGGGTCAAGGTCCGGCCCGAGTTCGTCAAGGCGATGGACGGACCACGCGGCCGAGGCTAGGCGCGGCCTCCGGACGGCGCACCCGGCCACCGGGGGCCGCGACGCAGGGGCGACCGTGCGAGGCCGCGCGGTCGCTACGGCCTCCGGCAGACCCCCTGACCGGGCCGCTTCGGCCTGGGACGCCTCACCGCGAAGGCGCCTCCCCGGTCACAGCGGGGCCGGTACGCACCGTCCGGCCAGCTCGTCCATCGACAGCCCGAGCACGCCGGCCAGCGCGGCGACAGTGAAGAAGGCCGGCGTCGGGGCCCGGCCCGTCTCGATCTTGCGGAGCGTCTCCGCCGAGATGCCGGCTCTCGCCGCGACCTCGGCCATGCTGCGGCTGCCGCGCGCCTCGCGCAGCAGGAGGCCCAGCCGTTCGCCGCGTTCACGCTCTTCGGGGGTGAGGGGGGTGCGCACCATGAGCGTCATTCTAATACCGGTATAGTAATTGGCATGGTGGAACTCAAGACGGACACTTCGATCGACGCCATGCACGCGGCTGGGCAGGTGGTGGCACGGGCCCTCACCGCCGCACGGCGCGCCGCCGGCGTCGGCGTCTCCCTGCTGGAACTGGACGAGCTGGCACGCGAGGTGCTGCGCGAGGCCGGCGCGACCTCCCCGTTCCTGGGCTACCGGCCCTCCTTCGCGCCCGTCCCCTTCCCCGCGGTCCTGTGCGCCTCCGTCAACGACGCCATCGTGCACGGCATCCCGACCGCCTACCGGCTGCGCGACGGCGACCTGGTCTCCCTCGACTTCGGCGCCGAGCTGGACGGCTGGGCCGGCGACTCCGCGATCAGCTTCACCGTGGGCAGGCCCCGCCCGGCCGACGTCCGGCTGATCGAGACCGCCGAGCGGGCGCTGGCCGCCGGCATCGAGGCGGCCGTGGTGGGCAACCGCATCGGCGACATCGCGCACGCCGTCGGCTCGGTGTGCCGGGCGGCGGGTTACGGCGTGCCGGACGGCTTCGGGGGCCACGGGATCGGCCGCCGCATGCACGAGGACCCCGCGGTTCCCAACGAGGGCCGCCCCGGCCGCGGTCTCCCCCTGCGTCACGGCATGGTCCTGGCGATCGAGCCGATGCTGATCGGGGGCGGCACGGACGGCTACCACGCGGATCTGGACGGCTGGACCCTGCGCACGAACGACGGCTCCCGGGCGGCTCACGTCGAGCACACGGTCGCGATCACGGCAGCGGGCCCTCGCGTCCTCACCGCGCGATGAGCGTCCTCCCCACAGGCTGAACCACTCGTCCCGCGCGGCCGGCGGGCTGCGCACCGCGCAGGGCGAGCGTGCTGCCGCGCGCGGCGCGCGGCCGGCCGAGGAGGCCGAACGTGCTGCCGCGCAGCGCGAGCCCTCAGCCGCGCCGCGCAGGGCGCGCGTACTGCCGCGCGCAGCGCGCGGCCGGCCGAGGGGAGCGAGGGCCGGCCGAGGGGGGCGAGGGCCGGCCGAGGGGGGCGAACGGGCCGGTCGAGGGCGGTGAACGTACGCGCCGGGGGGACCGCGCTCACCGCGGCCCTGCGTCTCCGCCGCGCGAGGCGGCGACGAGCGGCCGGGGACGGGGGGCCGGACACCGTACGGGCGGCCGCCTTCGGACCGGGCCGGCACAGGCCGGAAAGCCCTTGCGCGGACTCCGTCCCGGACATGCCTGCCGCAGAAGAACGTGCCATCGTGGCATGAGCGCCCTTCGCCGGGTTACCCGGCCCCGGCACGTCGTCAGCGAAGGAGCGGAAAGCGATGACCAGCGGTTTCATCGGTCCGGAGGGCGACCCCTTCGGCGAATTCCTCGCCCGCTTCTTCGGCGGACCGCGCCCCGGCCCCCGGCAGATCGACATCGGGCGCCTGCTCAGCCAGCCCGCCCGCGAGATGGTCCGGGGTGCGGCCCAGTACGCCGCCGAGCACGGCAGCCGGGACCTGGACACCGAGCACCTGCTCCGGGCCGCGCTCGGCGCCGAACCCACCCGGAGCCTGCTCAGCCGGTCCGGCGCCGACCCGGACTCGCTGGCGACGGAAATCGACCGGCGGTCGGGCCCCGTCCAGCACCCGCCGGGCGAGACCCCGCCCCCGACCTCCCTCTCGCTCACCCCGGCCGTCAAGCGCGCGCTGCTCGACGCGCACGACATGGCCCGCGCCAGCGGCGCCGGGTACATCGGGCCCGAGCACGTGCTCAGCGCGCTGGCCGCCAACCCCGACTCCGCCGCCGGGCACATTCTGAACGCGTCACGGTTCGACGCCGGCGGCGGCCTGCCCCCCGAGTCGTCGGACGCGGCGCGGCAACTCCCCGCCCCCGAAGGCAAGCGGACCACCACGCCCACCCTCGACAAGTACGGCCGTGACCTCACCGACCTGGCTCGCGAGGGCCGCATCGACCCGGTGATCGGTCGCGACGAGGAGATCGAGCAGACCATCGAGGTGCTCTCCCGCCGCGGGAAGAACAACCCGGTCCTGATCGGTGACGCGGGCGTCGGCAAGACCGCCATCGTCGAGGGGCTCGCGCAGCGCATCGCGGACGGCGACGTGCCCGACATCCTCAGCGACCGCCGGGTGGTGGCCCTGGACCTGCCGAGCGTGGTCGCGGGCACCCGCTACCGGGGCGACTTCGAGGAGCGGCTGAACAACATCGTGACGGAGGTCCGGACCAACTCCGACCGACTGATCGTCTTCATCGACGAACTGCACACCGTCGTCGGCGCCGGCTCGGGCGGCGAGGGCGGCGCGATGGACGCGGGCAACATCCTCAAGCCCGCCCTGGCGCGCGGCGAACTGCACATCGTGGGCGCGACCACTCTGGAGGAGTACCGCAGGATCGAGAAGGACGCGGCGCTGGCCCGCCGGTTCCAGCCGATCCTGGTGCCCGAGCCGTCCGTCCCGGACGCGCTGGAGATCCTCCGCGGGCTGCGCGACCGCTACGAGGCCCACCACCAGGTCCGCTACACCGACGAGGCGCTGACGGCCGCCGTGGAACTGTCCGACCGGTACCTGACGGACCGCCGGCTGCCGGACAAGGCGATCGACCTGATCGACCAGGCCGGTGCCAGGGTGCGGCTGCGGGCGCGGACGAAGGGCAGCGACGTACGGGCCATGGAGCGCGAGGTCGAGCGGCTCACCCTGGACAAGGACCAGGCGGTCGCGGACGAGCAGTACGAGACGGCCACGCAGCTGCGGGACCGCATCACCGAGCTGAAGCAGCAACTCGCCACGTCCGGCCACGGCGGGGAGGCTGACGAGGGACAGAACCTGCAGGTCACCACCCAGGACATCGCCGAGGTGGTCTCGCGCCTGACCGGCATCCCCGTCAGCAGCCTCACCCAGGAGGAGAAGGAACGACTGCTCCGCCTGGCGGAGCATCTGCACCGGCGGGTGATCGGGCAGGACGAGGCGGTCACCGCCGTCGCCGAGGCGGTGCTGCGCTCCCGCGCCGGACTCGCCAGCCCGGACCGGCCGATCGGCAGCTTCCTGTTCCTCGGCCCGACCGGCGTCGGCAAGACCGAGCTGGCCCGGACGCTGGCCGACGCGCTGTTCGGCAGCGAGGACCGCATGGTGCGCCTCGACATGAGCGAGTACCAGGAACGGCACACCGTCAGCCGCCTGGTCGGCGCCCCGCCCGGGTACGTCGGCCACGAGGAGGCCGGACAGCTCACCGAGGTCGTGCGCCGGCACCCGTACTCGCTGCTGCTCCTCGACGAGGTGGAGAAGGCGCACCCGGACGTCTTCAACATCCTGCTGCAGGTCCTCGACGACGGACGGCTCACCGACTCCCAGGGCCGCACGGTGGACTTCACCAACACGGTGATCGTCATGACCAGCAACCTGGGCTCCGAGGCCATCACACGACGCGGCGCCGGCATCGGCTTCGGCACGGGCGGCGCGGAGTCGGACGAGGAGGCGCGGCGCGAGCAGATCCTGCGGCCGCTGCGCGAGCACTTCCGGCCGGAGTTCCTCAACCGCATCGACGAGATCGTCGTCTTCCGCCAGCTGACCGCCGAACAGCTCCGGCAGATCACCGACCTGCTGCTGGAGAAGACCCGTCGCCTGCTGCACGCGCAGGGCGTCACGGTCGAGTTCACCGACGCGGCCGTCGACTGGCTCGCCCAGCGGGGCTACCAGCCCGAGTACGGCGCCCGGCCGCTGCGCCGCACCATCCAGCGCGAGGTCGACAACCACCTGTCGCGGCTGCTCCTCGACGGCACCATCACCGAGGGCAGCCGGGTCACCGTCGATGTCGAGGACGGCCGGCTGACGTTCCGCACCGAGGAGGCGGCACCCGCCGGCCTCGCCTGACGGCCGGTCACCGGGCGCGCGGCCGTCCGCGGCCTGCGGCGTCGCCGGGCGCCGTGGCCGCCCGGCGTGGACGATCCGACACCTGAGCCCGCGCACCTGAGGGGTCCGGCCGCTGTGGCCGGACCCCTCAGGCGTGCGCCCGGCCGCACGGCCTCGGCGGGGCCGAAGCCCCGTGCACCCGACGCGCGGCCGCCTCGCCGGGGCGGGAGCCCCCGGGGCCGGCACACCGCGGCCGCCCGGCTTCAGCACCCCGCCGTACGGTCGGCTGAGGACCCGTGCCGGGTGGTGTGCGGGTATCCGGGAGCGGTGCCACGTCCAGCGGGCCCCGGTGCCGACCCGACCGCCGCCTTTGTGACGGCCGTCACCCCGCCGGAGTGTGGGTCTGCCCACATTCGGCCCGGAAAGCCCGTCGCAGTGACGGCGCTCACTTCACACGTCGGCCGGTTTGCCTACGTTTACAGGCCTGTGCACCCCTTCTCCAGGAACTGCTGAGGCCTGCTCGACCATGCCCAACCGATCACTCCTCCCGCCACGCCCGAAGACCGCGCGCCGGCGCCGGGGGCGGCACACCGCAGCTCGCGCCGGTGTGCTCCTGGCGTCGGTGGCGGCCGTTCTCTCCGGCGGCGCGTTCGGCGCCGGTGCCGCGAACGCCGCGGCCGTGCCCACGCCGAAGGCCGGGACCCCGGCCACCTCCCCGACGACGGCTCGATCGCAGCACCCGGCACGCGTCACGTCCGCGGTGCTCGACCTCGACGGGTCGGCCCGGCAGCCCACGGTGCGCGGGGCCGACACCCCGTACGACACCGCGAGCATCGTCAAGGTCGACATCCTCGCGGCCGTGCTGCTCCAGGCGCAGGACGCCGGACGGGACCTCACCGCGCAGGAGCGCACCCGGGCCGAGGCCATGATCGAGCACAGCGACAACGCGTCCGCGAACGCGCTGTGGCGGCAGATCGGCGGGGCGCCGGGGCTGAAGAAGGCGAACCAGCGGCTGGGACTGACCTCGACGAACGGCGGCCCGGGCCCGAAGTGGGGGCTGACGCAGACGACGGCGAGCGACCAGGTCCGACTGCTCCGCACGGTCTTCGGGACCGGACCGGCGGCGAACACCGGCTCCACGGGCCTGAGTGAGGCGTCCCGGACCTATATCAGGACGCTGATGACCCGCATCGCGAGCGACCAGTCCTGGGGCGTCTCGGCCGCCGCCGACTCCGGCTGGGCCCTGAAGAACGGGTGGCTGCAGCGCAGCACGACCGACCTGTGGGACGTCAACAGCGTGGGCCGGGTCACGGTGGGCGGACACCGCTACCTGGTCGCGGTCCTCTCGGACGGCAACGCGACCATGGAGGACGGCAAGGCACTCGTGGAGCGCACGGCCCGGGCAGCGGTGTCCTCGGCGTCGGGTCACTGACGGCAGGCGGCAGGCGGCCGGTCCGGAGAGCGTCTCACCGAACCAGCGGCCAACGCGCCTGGCATGCCGCCGGGTACGCACATCCAACCGCCGTGACTGCCAACCCGGCGAACCTATGCGGTCAGAGCACTGGGGCGCGTTTCACTCCCCCGCCCCGCCGGGCTACCGTGCCGCCGTGACAAGCGCAGCGGAGCGCCCCATCCTCTTCCTCGACGTCGACGGCCCACTCATCCCGTTCGGGTCGTCGTCCAGTCGGCTGCAAGCCCCTGCTTCCGACTCCCAGGTGTCCCTCGACCAGGGAAACCCGCTGCTTGGACGGCTCGACCCAAGCCTCGGGCCGCGTCTCATGGCCTTGGGCTGTCATCTCGTGTGGGCCTCGACCTGGATGGAGGAGGCGAACGAGGCCGTCGCCCCACGTCTCGGACTGCCGAGGCTGCCTGTCGTGGAGTGGCCGGACGCCTGCGCCCACGACAACCCGCGCGGCTTGCACTGGAAGACCCGCCCTCTTGTCGAGTGGGCCAACCGCCGGCCGTTCGTCTGGGTCGACGACGAGATCAGCGCCATGGACCGCCTCTGGGTCGCTGCCCAACATCCCGGGCCGTCGCTGCTTCATCGCGTCGACCCGACCAAAGGTCTCGTAGACGCCGACTTCTCCGCGCTCGCCGGTTGGCTCCGTGCCGCTGCGCCGAGCTGAGCCACAAGACCAGGCGATTGGAAGGCGCCTTGTGGCTGCGTCCCGACCTCCTTTTGACCTGTGCCTCATCCTCAGCTGAACTGCTTGCCGATAGGACTTCGACACGGATTCGACACGCAGTGGCCTGGTGGCTCTGTACGGTGCGAACGTACACACGCCAGGGACGAACTGTTGGGGGCGGGCATGACGGAGTATCTGTCTGAGGTTGATCCGCGATGGGCTGAGCACTCTGGCGAAGAGGGGCACTACGGTGCCCCGGAATGGGGTCCGGAGGACTTGGAGCGCGCGGCAACGTTCTCGGCTGAACTCGCGCCGCAGGCCCGGCGGGTGTTCGAGTACCTGTTGCGCAACCCTGGCCGGATGATCCACTGCACGGAGCTGGTGGATGAGGCCCTGGGCGGGCCGAACGAGAGTGATCCAGCGCGGCGCGTGGCAGGGGTGCTTTCCGGGATGAGCAAGGGACACAGCAACAGTGAGCGGCGGCTTCCGTTCTACTGGTGGGAGGCTCCCGAGGGGAGCGCGGGCGCAACGTACGCAGTCCGCCCCTCGGTGGCAGCAGTGTTCCTGGCTGCTCAGCTCGGCGCTGCGTGATCTGCACAGCCACAACTGATCACCGGCGGCCGTGACCTGCAGCCGCCTTATCGATCAATGCCCCGACCTGCTGCTGAGCTGTCGGTAGTTGTCGACGTTGGTCAACGTCGAGCGCCCTTCCACGGCCCGGGGACGGCCCGAGAGGGCGCTCGTGCGTTGACGTGAAGGACTGCGTCCGGTGCAGGTCCTCGTTGTCACTTCGCCGTGGCTTCGGGAGGACAGGGCCGTGCCGTGCGGCACGGCCAGGGTCCAGGAGAAGCCGGCGGCGGCCGCAGGCGGCCGCCGCCGATCCGCCGGGTCACCCGTTGGGTGACCTGCGGTGACCGCCTACCGCGTCGGGCGTACCACCATCGCCGAACCGCCGCCGCGCCGTACCTTCTCGGCCGCGGCCAGCCACCTGCCGTCGGGCAGGCGCTGCACGCCGGTGGCGGCGCCGATCTCCGGGTTGAGTTTGAAGGAGTGCCCGAACGCCTCCAGTTGCTTCCTCAGGTCGCTGTCGTACAGCGCCGGTTCGAGTTCCGTCTGGGCCGCGTTGCGCTGGCTGGCGCGGGGCGCGGCGATCGCGTCGACCAAGGGCAGGCCCCGGTCGAGGAAGCCGGTCAGGGTCTGCAGGACGGTGGTGATGATGGTGGCGCCACCGGGTGAACCGATCGCCACCACCGGCCGGTTGTGTCCGTCCAGCACGATCGTCGGGGAGATCGACGAGCGCGGCCGCTTGCCCGGGCCCGGCAGGTTCGGGTCGTGCACGGCCGGGTTGGCCGGGGCGAAGGAGAAGTCCGTCAGCTCGTTGTTGAGCAGGAAGCCGCGGCCGGGCACGGTGATGCCGCTGCCGCCGGTCTGCTCGATGGTGAGGGTGTAGGAGACGACGTTGCCCCAGCGGTCGGCGACCGTGAGGTGCGTGGTGTTCTCACCCTCGTAGGTGGTCGGGGCGGTCGTCCCGCCGGCGCCGCAGGCGGCCGGGTGGCGCGGGTCACCGGGGGCGACGGGGCTGGTGAGGACCGCGTCGTCCTTGATGAGGCAGGCGCGCGAGTCGGCGAACCGCTGGGACAGCAGTTCCTTCGTCGGCACGTTCTCGAAGGCGGGGTCGCCGACCCAGCGCCCGCGGTCGGCGAAGGCGATCCGGCTGGCCTCGATGTAGTGGTGCAGGTACTGCGCCTCGCTCGCCTTCGACAGGTTCGTCCGCTCCAGGATGTTGAGCGCCTCGCCGACGGTCGTGCCGCCGGAGGAGGAGGGCGCGATGGAGTAGACGTTCAGGCCGCGGTAGGACGTCCGCGTGGGCGCCCGGTACTTGGCGCGGTAGGCGGCGAGGTCCCGGACGGACAGCTCGCCCGGCCGGGCCTTCCACCCCGAAGCCGGGTCGACCGGAGGGTGGTTGACCGTGTTGACGATGTCCCGGCCCAGGTCGCCGTGGTAGATCGCGCCGACGCCCTTGCGGGCCAGCTCGGCGTAGGTGCGGGCCAGGTCGGGGTTCTTGAACGTGGAGCCGACCGCGGGGAGCCGGCCGCCGGGCAGGAACAGCTCGGCCGTGTCGGGGAAGTACCGGAACCGCGTCTCGTTGGAGGCGGTCTGCGAGCGGAACGTCTCGTCGACCTCGAAGCCGTTGCGGGCGAGGCGTTCGGCCGGCTTCAGGACCGTGCCGAGCCGCCTGCTGCCCCATGCGTCCAGCGCCGTCTGCCAGGTGGCGGGCGTGCCGGGGGTGCCGACGCTCAGACCGCTGCTGACGGCGTCGGCGAACGCTAGCGGCTTGCCGTTCTCCGTGAACAGTTGCGCGTCGGCGGTCAGCGGTGCCGTCTCGCGGCCGTCGATGGTGTGCACCGTGCGGGAACGGGCGTCGTAGTAGACGAAGTAGCCGCCTCCGCCGATGCCGGCGGAGTAGGGCTCGGTGACGCCGAGCGCGGCCGCGGTGGCGACGGCCGCATCGACGGCGTTGCCGCCCTGCCGCAGTACCTCGATGCCCGCGGCCGAGGCGTCCGGGTCGACGCTCGCGACCGCGCCGCCCCAGCCGACGGCGACCGGGGTCTTGGCGGCCGGTCGGGACTGCGGAGTGGGCGGAGCCGCCGCTCCCACCGACACCACGGCGGCCGAGACCGCCAGGACCGCCAGACTCCGTGGGACAGGGCGACGCATCCGCACCTCCAGGCTGCTTGCGTGGCTCGGTTCGCCGGCGGGGCGCCACCGCCGGCGCCGAACGCCCGTACTCGGCCGCCTCGGGCCTTCGTGCGCCCGGTCGCTCGGCATCGGCGCCCCTGCGGCTCACTCGCCAGGACCGTTCAGGCAGCCTAATCGATTGCCATGGCCCCGTCAGGAGCGTATCGAACACCGTTGCGTGCGACCCGCTAGCATGCGCGGCCATGACTGACGACGTGCGCAACATCGTCCTGGGTGTGATAGCGGCCGGCGTGAGCGCCGCGCTCGGCTGGCTCGCCCGTACCACGCTGTGGCGGCGCAGGCTCCGCCGCAAGCAGGCCTTCTTCGGGCTCCCCGACAACTCCGAGTCGCTGCTCGTGGTCAACCGGGACGCGGGCGGCCCCGAGTTGACGGTCACACGCCACGACGTGTTCGCCCTGCTGGAACTGTCGGCGCTCATCAAGGACTGCCATGCGCACGCCCAGGTCGTCGCGCACGACGCCGCGCAGCAGGGGTTCGGTGAGCGCACCGAGTTCTGCCTCGGCGGGCCCGCCTCGAACCGCCGAATGGCCGCGCACCTTCACTCCCTGCTGCCCGGCGTCCGGGTGAACGTCGAGGCCGAGCCGGGGCCGGAGCGCGGCGCCTACCAGATCGGCGGTGAGCGCTACCGGATGGAGCAGGGCCGCAGCGAGTACGTCCTCCTGGCCCGGCTCGTCGCCGGGGAGAGCCGCGCGGCACGGCCGGTGTTCCTCTTCTGCGGCCAGCGCGCCATCACCAACCAGGCCGCGACCCGCTATCTCGCCCGCCATCACGAGCGGCTGGCCCGCAAGTACGGCACCGACTCCTTCGTGCTGCTGCTGCGGGTGGTCAACTCCCAGGCGTACGGCCCGGACGTGGTCGAGCTCGTCGCGGACGTGACACGGGCCGCGCGGGCGCCCCTGCCGGAGCAGTCGCGTACCTCGCAACGGGCCGCGGACTGACGCGGAGCGCCGGGGGTGCGGAGGCCTCGCGGTCCGGCCGGCGCTGCGGCGCGGAGCCGACGGTCGTGAGCCGGGCCCCGGTCGGCCCCTCCCCGTGCCGAGCACAACCCGCCGGCGCGCAGCTGACCTTCTCCTCGCCTGCGGACGATGCGTCGTGCGTGTCCGTCCCCCTGCGCGAGCAGTGATCTCCGGCTGCCGCCGGGCGGGCCTGGCCCTGGTGAACCGCTGCCCCTACGGTCCGGGGACCGTCGGAGGATCCCCTCCTTCCCGCAGCAGCGTTCCCGGTTCCTCCGCGGCCGGGCGACCGGGCGGAGGTGTCACCACGAGGATGAACGACACATCGTAGTCCAGGCCCGCCACCGGCATCCACGGGCCGGACGCATCGCCCGGAAAGGGCCGCTGACGTGGTATCGGTTCCTGACGACTGACGTCATGTCAGGACTCCCCCACCTCCGCGTACAGCTGGGAGAGTTCGGGGACGCCGCTGGCGGCCCAGTCCTGGCCGGCGGCCACGACGTCGATCTCGCGGCCGGAGGTCAGCCGGACGACGGGCCGGCCGTCGGGGAGGATCTCCCAGGACGCGCCGGGAACGGTGCGGACGATGACCGTGCCGAGGTACAGCCCGGCGTCGTTGCCGAGCCAGGGCAGAGTCTCCTCGTCGTCGCGCCAGCGCGGCACGAGCTGGTCCAGCGCCTCCAGCGAGGCCGCGGTGTCGTCGAGCCGGACGTCCTCCTGGGCCGCCTGGGAGCGCAGGAGTTCGCATTCGGCGAGCAGGGCGGCGATGCCCGCGCCGCCGTCCGCGCCCCCAGGGAACACCGCGACACCGGAACCGCTTCGGCGCTTGGTGCGCCTGTTGCCCAGAAAGGGGATGTTCATGCCTCCAGCGTGTCACCCGGACGGCCGTGGCGCACCGGTGCGTGCGGCGGTGCCGTGACCGCCGTCCGGGTGCAACGCACGCCATGCGCCCCTACACGTCCAGGTCGACCACGACCGGGGCGTGGTCGGAGGCACCCTTGCCCTTGCGCTCCTCGCGGTCCACGTAGGCGTCGGTGACGGCCTTCGCGAACGGCTCGTTGCCGTAGACCAGGTCGATGCGCATGCCGCGGTTCTTGGGGAAGCCGAGCTGGCGGTAGTCCCAGTACGTGTAGGGGCGGTCGTACTTCAGGGGCCGCGGGACCACGTCCGTGAGGCCGGCCTCACGCAGGTCGGCCAGGGCAGCGCGCTCGGCGGGGGTGACGTGCGTGCTGCCCTGGAAGGCGGCCACGTCGTAGACGTCCTCGTCCGTCGGCGCCACGTTGTAGTCGCCGAGGATCGCGAACGGGCGGCCGCCGCCGGCGTCGCCGGCGACGGCCGCCTTCAGCGCCTCGAACCACTGGAGCTTGTAGGCGTAGTGGGGGTGGCCCACCTCGCGCCCGTTGGGCACGTACACCGACCAGACGCGGACCGGGCCGCAGGTCGCGGAGACGGCACGCGGCTCCTGGACGCCCTCGTAACCGGGATCGCCCGGCAGGCCCTTGACCACGTCCGCCAGGCCCACGCGGGAGAGCACCGCCACGCCGTTCCACCGGCCGGTCGCGTGCACCGCGGCCTCGTAGCCCAGCTCGCGCAGCGGGTCGAACGGGAACTGGTCCTCGGCGATCTTGGCCTCCTGGAGGCACAGCACGTCGGTGCCGGTGCTCTCCAGCCAGGCCAGCAGCCTCGGCAGACGGGCGGTGATCGAGTTCACGTTCCAGGTCGCGATGCGCATGTCCCACAACCTACCGGGCGGGTCCGACAACGGTGCCGCCCGCCCGGTGGGCAGGCCCGCGGGCGACTCAGACCTCCGTCGACGCCCCCGGGGACAGCCGCAGGTGCTCCGCGCCGCCCAGGGCCCCGATCTGGCGGTCGTAGATCGGGCGGGCCAGCTCGGTGAGCAGGGCGTCGTGGATGTCGTAGGCGCGCTGCGGCTTCACCTCGCGCACGTAGTCGATCACCTCGGCGATCTTGTTCCACGGGGCGTGCACCGGCAGCATCAGCGTCTCGACCGGCCGGCCGGGCACGGTGAGGGCGTCGCCGGGGTGGAAGACCCTGCCGCCGTCGATCAGGTAGCCGACGTTGGTGATGCGCGGGATGTCCGGATGGATCAACGCGTGCAGTTCGCCGTGGACCTCGACCTCGAAGCCGGCGGCGGTGAAGGTGTCACCGTGGCCGACGGTGTGCACGCGGCCCGGGAAGGCGGCGGAGATCTGTTCGGCGACGGACCTCAGGGTCCAGACCTCCGCGCCCGGGTCGGCGTCCAGCGCGGCACGCACCCGCCCCTCGTCGAAGTGGTCGGGATGCTCGTGCGTGATGAGGATCGCGTCGGCGCCGGCGGCGGCGTCCTGCTCGCTGAAGCCTCCGGGATCGACGACGAGCGTCCGGCCGTCCTTCTCGAGGCGGACGCAGGAGTGCGACTTCTTCGTGAACTTCATAGTCCCATCCTGCCCCTCGTCGCGGGACGGCGTCACCGCACGGCGGTCGTGCCCCGGGCACCGGGCCGGCCGTCAGTCGGCCGGGGTGGTCTCCTCGCGGACGACCTGCTGCGCGACCTTGAAGGCGCGGTTCGCCGCAGGCACCCCGCAGTACACCGCGGCCTGCAGCAGGACCTCCTTGATCTCGTCCGGGGTGAGGCCGTTGCGCAGCGCGGCGCGGGTGTGCGCGGCCAGCTCCTCCAGGTGCCCGCCCGCGACCAGCGCGGTGAGGGTGACGCAGCTGCGGGTGCGCCGGTCGAGGCCGGGGCGGTCCCAGATCTCGCCCCAGGTGTAGCGGGTGACGAAGTCCTGGAAGTCGCCGGAGAACTCGTCCGCCCCGGCCAGCGTCCGGTCGACGTGCGCGTCGCCGAGCACCTCGCGGCGCACCTTGATGCCGGTGTCGTACGGGTCGGGCCGCCCCGCCGTGGGCTCCGTGGCGGCGGGGGCGATCTCGGCGATGGGCGCGGCCTGCACGGGCACGGCCGGGACCGGCCTGGCCGGGGGCACGACGACCGCCAGCTGCCCGCTGGTCGTCTCGAACGCGGGCTGCCAGGCGCTGGAGAAGTGCCTCAGCAGCAGGTCGGTGACGGCGGCGGGCTGCTCCACCGGCACCAGGTGGGAGGCGCCGGGAACGACGGCGAGGCGGGCGTCCGGGATGCCGGCGACCAGGGTGCGGGCCTCGGCGGGCCCGGTGACCTGGTCGTCGGAGCCGACGAGGACCAGGGTCGGCACCCCCACCCGGCCCAGCTCGGCACGGACGTCGAAGGAGGCGAGCGCCTCGCAGGCGGCGATGTAGCAGCCGGGATCGGTGGTGCGCACCATCTGCACGGCCCACTCGGTGATGGCGGGCTGGGCGGCGGCGAAGCCGGAGGTGAACCAGCGGTCCGGCGATGTGCGGGCGATGGGGTCCAGCCCGTTGGTGCGGACGATCACCCCGCGCTGGCGGAACTCGTCGGCGGTGCCGAACCGGGGCGATGCGGCGATGAGCGCGAGCGAGGCGAGGCGCTCGGGCCTGCGCAGCGCCAGTTCGACGCCGACCGCGCCGCCGAGGGCGCATCCCGCGTAGCCGAAGCGCTGCACGCCGAGCGCGTCGAGCGTGGCCAGCAGCCGGACCGCGAGGTCGGACACCGAGGCGGCCGGATGCGCGGGCGAGCCGCCGTGCCCCGGCAGATCGAACCGGAAGACCCGCCACTGCTTGGCCAGCTCCGGCACCTGCCGGTCCCACATGTGCCATGTGGTACCCAGCGAGGGCCCCAGGATCAGGACGGGAGCCTCTTCTGGCCCGTCAAAGCGGTATTGCAGGGTGTTCGACGGTGTCTCACTCACGCCCCAGACCCTCTCACGTCTCACGGACGCCCCTATAACGCGGGGGTGCGGGAAACCGGTCTGACCAGGTTGAAGACCTCTCGGGCGGCGCAGCAAAGGACGCCCCGGTGTTCAGTCGCTCGGGGTTGTCTCCCATGGTGATCAGGAGAGTGACGGCACTGTCCGGGCCGATGCCCACCGGTGCGAGTAGCTGTGGGGCGTGGTGTTCAACGAGCCGGGTCAGACGTTGGTTCAGCTCATTGATCTGCCCGGTGAGCTGTTCGATACGCTCCGCGAGCATTCTCAGAGTCACATGGGTGGCCTGGGCCACCGCGTTCTCGCCGTCCTCGCCGTCGTCCGGCCCGAGGCGTGCACAGGTGCGGAACAGCTCACGGTTGCCCAGGCTGGACAGTCGTTCCCGCAGTGCAGGCGGCGATGACCAGGACGGCTTTGAGCTGGTTGATCGCCTGGGTACGGGCCTTGACCGCGGAGTCCTTGGCCAGCTTGAAGATCCGGGCGCTGTGCACCGGACCGTCACCGGACTTGGCCCGGGCCAGGGCGCGGCCACTGAGCACGGCCCGCGCGGCGGCCTGCGCATCGAGCGGGTCCGACTTCCCCGGCAGCCGGCGGGCCGAGCGGTCGGGCCGGTTCACCTCGTATACCTCGACCTGCTGCGCCAGCAGGTAGCGGGACAGGCCCGGGCCGAAGGTGCCGGTGCCCTCCACACCGGCCCGGCTCCGTCCCCCGCTTGCGGGCCCACGGTACGCAGCCGTATGAGTTGATGCGCGGCATCGGCAACCTCTGCACCGGACGCGACAACGACCCCCACTACGACCCCCGACGCTTGATCGCTCTCCTGCTCCAGGGGCTGCAGGGACCTCACGCGTCCGGATGCCGACGAGCGGCATCGCGACCTGGTCCCTCCGCGCTTCCATGCGATCCGGTGGTCTGTTACCGCCTGTAGCGGAGGGGCTGTAGCAGTGCCGTACGAGCAGGGCCTGGACGCAAGCCTTATCTGCGCCACAAGTTCAACCAGCAACCGCGCACAGAACCGCACAGCGCCGCCGAGGTACTTGGCCCGACCAGCCACCGCAGCGACGCGTCATCTGCCAACCGGAGCGGGGACTCCGGCTACGACGCCGCAGGTTGGGTCCTGAAGGAAGACTTCCACAGGATGCGCCGCCGGCGAGCGCCCATGGCTGATGGCACCGACGCCTCCGGAGCCGTGTGCGCAGGCTCAAATCGTGCCCGGGGGCGGTTCGCATGAAGTGCGGAAGACCCCCGCAACCCCTCAGGGCGCTGGATGCGGGGGTCTTCGCATATCCGCAGCCGGATGCCGCCGAGCGCAGCCCGATGACGGCTACTGGTGCAGCCGCGACGCGTCCCGGCAGGACTCGGAGCCCGAACAACGGGCGAGCGCGGTCAAGGTCTCGTGCAGGGCTTTCTCTTTCCCGTCGCTCAGACTGCCTGCGAGATTCTTGAGCTCAGCGGGATCGGCCTGCGTGTCGTAATATTCGCGTTCCCCGTCCGCGTACTCGACCCAGAGACTGTCTGCGGTCCGAAGCGCCTCGTACGTCGGCGGATTGCCGCTGTCCTTCGGAGCCGCGTCGGGATCGCCCTCGGACGTTCCGGGATGGTGATGCTCGACCAGAACGGACTCACGCCAGTCCTTCGGCGACGATCCGTGGAAGAGGCCGACAAGGCTGAGACCGTCCACGGCCGAGGGCGGCTTCAGCCCCGCGAGTTGCTGGAACGTCGGATTGAGATCGGTGTTCTGCACCAGTTGGGAGGCGGTCCGCCCCGCCGGCACATCCGGTCCTGTCACCATCATGGGGACGCGGATATCGGTGTCGAAAGCGGTCTGCTTGCCCGGCCGCAGCCGGTGCTCACCCATGTGGAAGCCGTTGTCCGAGCCGAAGACCAGATACGTGTCGTCCGCGAGCCCCTTCTCCTTCAGCACGTCCTCCAGGCGGCCGATCATCCGGTCGACGGCCTGAACCGAGCGGACCCGCTTGGCGAACTTGCGGTCGATCTGCGTCTTCTCCTTGTCGCTCAGGGGCTTGAGATCGGCCTGCCACTTCGGCGCCTGCGCGGGCAGCCGATCGTAGGCGGCGCTCCTGGGTGCCTTGAGCCCCGGGTAGCTGTTGGCGTCGCGGGGCGCGGGCGTGGAGGGCCCGTGCGGCGCGAAGGTGGCGAGTTCCAGCATGAACGGCTTGCTGTCCGCCGCCGAGGAACTGATGAAGGAGACCGCCTTGGCGGACACCACGTCGGTCAGGTAGTCCTGCGGGTCATGGCCGTAGTGGACGACCTTGCCGTTCTCGTTGAGGTCGTAGTTGAACTCCGGATACCCGTTGCCGGCCACGTCCCATTCGTTCCAGCCCGGAGGCACGTACGGGTGACCGGTACCGCTGGCGTCCTTCGGCTCGTAGCCGTTGAGGTACTTGCCCATGAAGCCGGTGCGGTAGCCGGCCTTCTGAAGAGCCGGCGCGTAGCACTTCTTCTCGTCGCCGTTCTTCATGAAGGCGCCGTAGCCTCCGTCGTCCCCGTTGTTGGTGAAGACCCCGGTGTTGTGGGGGTACTGCCCCGTGAGTATCGAGGAACGCGAGGGGCAGCAGAGCGAGTCGGTGACGAAGTAGTTCGAGAACGTCGTCCCCTGCTTGCTCATCTGCTGAACGTGCGGCATATACCGCACGAGATTCCAGGAGAGGTCGTCGGTGAGTACATAAATGATGTTGGGCTTGCGGCCCTGTTCGGAACTCCCCGCCGACGAGGATGCGGACGCCCCGACCGCCGCGCTCTTGCCGGGCGCCGCCGAGCACCCGACGAGCAGCGCGGCGGCCACGGCAACCCACAGCAGGACCTGCCCTGCCGCACTCCTACCCAGTGACGATCCGTGCATCACTCTCAACTCCCACTAGTCTGCCGGTCGGTGGGCCAGCGAGAGTAAAAGCGCTTCTTGTGGATTCCTTGTGGTGCCGAAAGGCCCAGGTCATCAGCCGAGGTACGCATCCCACAGGCCCGGTGCCGAGGCCGAGGTCTACTTCGGAGATGTCACGGTGATGCTCGCCGGGGAACTGGTGACCCGGTATCTGTTCGCGTCCAGCTGTCGTACTCGGGCAAGGCCGTCCACCGACCCGTTGACCGCACTGTCGGCGTGTCCTCCGCCTTCTACGGGACCCCAGATGGGCAAGTCGAGACCGGCGACGACACCATCGCCCGTATAGGACGGCGCTGCGGATTCTCCGGTTCCGAGCACTTCTCGCGGAGCTTCCGCCGCATCATGGGATGCACGCCGTCGCAGTGCCGGACGAGGCGCTCCTGCGGTCTGGGGCAGAGCCTTCCCGTGCTTTGATCGGTCTCCTATGGGCAAGCTCGTTCGACGCGGTGAAACCGAGGTGTGCATGGCAGGCAAGGCCGGGCGGGTGCTGGTGGTCGACGACGACGCGGCGATACGGCGGTCACTGGCACGGGGGCTGAGGCTGAGCGGATTCACGGTGACGGTCGCGGACGGCGGTCACAGCGGTCTGGCGGAGGCCCGCGTCGGCCGCCCCGACATCGTCGTCCTGGACGTCAGCATGCCCGTTCTCAGCGGCATCGACGTGTGCCGGGCCCTGCGCGACGACGGCGACGACGTACCCGTGCTGATGCTCTCCGCGCTGGACGAGACGGCCGACCGGGTGGCGGGCCTACAGGCGGGCGGGGACGACTACCTGGTCAAGCCGTTCGCACTCCAGGAGTTGGTCCTGCGGCTGCACGCCCTGCTGCGCCGCCGCCCGCCGGCCGCCACCGCCCCCCTCCGCGTCGGCGGCCTCGTCCTCGACCCGGCCGCCCACCAGGCCGTTCTGGACGACCGGCCACTGCAACTGACCCGGCGCGAGTTCGCGCTGCTGGAGATCCTGGCCCGCAACGCGGGCATCGTGCTCACCCGCGAGCAACTGCTGGACTGGGTCTGGGGATACGACTTCCAGGTCCGCAGTGACGCCGTCGACACCTTCGTCAGCTATCTGCGGCGCAAGCTGGAGACAGGCGGCCGGCCCCGGATGGTGCACACCGTGCGCGGGGTCGGTTTCGTCCTGCGCGCGGACCGCCAGACCCCGCACATCGAGGGCACGCCGTGAAACTGTCCACCCGTATCGCGCTCGCGGTCGGCGTGAGCGTGCCCGTGCTGGTCCTCGCTTCCGGCTGGCTGCTGCTGCACCTGGTCAGCAGCGACCTGCGCACGCACCAGAACGACCAACTGCGCGCCCGCGCGACGGTCGTCGCCCAGAACGCCAAGGCGTATCTGGACGTGGCCGGGACCGACCACCCGCTCCTGGAGCAGGTCCGCCGACGCCGGCTGATCAACTCCGCCCGGGATGTGGGCGTCCGGCTGAAGGGGCCGCAGGACACGATCTCGGCCGGCCCGCAGCCCGAGCCGAACCCCACGCTGCCCCGCAACGCCCCGACGCCCGTCACCGTGACCTCCGGCGGCGAGGACTGGCTCGTCCTGTCACTGCGCGTCGGTGCCGTGGCGAAAGAGAGCAACACCCCGAATCTGTGGCTGCTGTCACCGGACACGGCCGAGGACGAATTGGCGCTGGTGCGCCAACGGGTGCTGACCGGTGCGCTGGTGGCCGCCGCACTGGCCGGTGCCGCCGCCTGGGCCATCGCCGCCCGGGCGGTTCTTCCGCTACGGCGGCTTCAGCGGCGTACCAGTGGACTGGACCCCAGGACCAGCACCGTACGCCTGGAGCACACGCCGACCCGGGTCACCGAGGTGGACGACCTGGCGTACACGGTGCAGACCGTGCTCGCCCGCTACGACGAGCAGGTCGCGCGCACCGGGGAGGCGCTGGCCACCGCCCGCGCGTTCGCCGCGACCGCCTCCCACGAGCTGCGCACCCCGCTGATGAGCATGCGCACCAACCTCGACATCCTCACCGACCACCCCGGCCTCGACCCCGAGGACCGGGCGGAGGTGCTCGGGGACCTCGGGCGCGAACACACCCGGCTGCTCGGGCTGCTGGTGATGCTGAAGGCGCTTGCACAGGGCGACCTGATCGAGGCGGACGCGTTCTCGCCACTGGACCTCGGGGAACTCGTGGAGGCGTCGGTCTGCGACCTGCGGCGCACCCGCCCCGACGCCGAAGTGTCCGTACGCGCCACCGCGGGGGTGCGTGTCGACGGCTGGGAGCAGGGTCTGCGCTCGGCGGTGGACAACCTGCTGACCAACGCCTGGACCCACGGCCGCGCCGAAGACGGCGTCGCCCGCGTCGAGGTGACCCTGCGCCCGCCGCTCGGTGGGCGTGAGGCGACCGCGGTGCTCGTGGTGGACGACCACGGCCTCGGCATCCCTCCCGAAAGCCGCGAGGAGATCTTCCAGCGTTACCACCGCGGCCCCGACAGCCCCGGCTCCGGCCTGGGCCTCACCCTGGTCGCCCAGCAAGCCGTCCTCCACGGCGGCCACATCACCGTGTCGGACCGCCCTGACGGCCGGCCCGGCACACGCTTCGAGCTCCACCTGCCGGCCACGGGCGTCCAGGACATGGAGTACACCCTGCCGCTGCTGCACCGCGACTGGCTGACTCGAACCCCCGAACAGGCCCCGCCGGGCCTGTTCACCAAGCGAACCCAGAGTCCCGTCAGAACGGACCTCGGTGGGGCCTCGCCGTATCACCCACGTGTCACACAGCCATCACCAACTGGGCAGACCCTCCCGGACCAAGAGCCCTGACCTGCTATTTCATGTCCGCACTGGACTGGCATAGACGTCCCTGGACGGTCTCTACCACCTGTGCCAGGTGGTAGCCAGTGAGGGACCGAGGATCAGGACCGGGGCATCTTCTGGTCCGTCAAAGCGGTATTGCAGGGTGTTCGGTGGTGTCTCACTCACGCCCCAGACCCTCTCACGTCTCACGAAATCTCACACGGCCAGGTGAACCCGGCGGCTCGTGACCTCGCGGCGCGACACGCCCGGCACCACCGAGACCTTCCGTCCACGCGTCGGCCCCGGTGACCGGTCCGACGAGCAGAGGGTGTTGAAGCAGGACTGGTCGTGGCGGGTGGCCGGTCGTCAGCCGAGGCCGGCGGTGTCCGGTCGGCTGTGGATGAGCTTCGCCAGGGTCATCAGCGCCCGGCGCAGGGTGTCGTCGTCGGCATCGGCGTTGAGGCCGACGCGGACACCGAAGGCGGCCTGGCGCCGGACGGCTACGTACTCGTCTCCGGGTGACACCAGAACGCCGGCGTCGCGGGCAGCAGCGGTGAACTGGCCGACCGTCCACGGCTCTGGAAGAGGCAGCCACAGGTGGGGAGCGGCCGGAGTGATCCGGGCGCCGAGGTCGGCGAGGATCCCTGCGGCCATCGCGGTGCGCGCCGCGACGGCGGTCCGCCGGGCGGAGGTGATGGCCGCGGCAGTGCCGTCGTCGATCCAGCGCGTGAGGATCTCGCCCATGAGCGGGGCCGCGAGCCAGGTGGTCGCCCGGAGCGCGGCCGCCAGGTCGGTGTGGGCCGCCTCGGGGGCGGCGACCACGCCGATCCGCAGTCCGAGTGTGAGCACCTTGGCGGCACTGGACACGTAGCACGTACGGTGCGGCAGCAGTGCGGCCAGCGGCTCGGGGCGCGGGGCGGCGAGCGGTCCGAGCGGGTCGTCCTCCAGCACCCAGACGCTCGCCCGGTCGCACACCTCGGCGAGCTCGATCCGCCGGGCGGCCGGCATCGTACGGCCGCCCGGATTGGCCAGTGTCGGCTGCAGGTACACGAGCCTGACCCGGTCCGCGGCGCAGGCGCGGGCCAGCGCGTCGGGAAGCATCCCGTCGTCGTCGCAGTCGACGGTGGTCAGCGGCACGCCCAGGTGCCGGGCGGCCGCGATCAGCCCGGGGTTGGTCAGGGGCGCCGTCGCGACCGCGCCCCCCGCTGCGAGTGCGAGCAGCGTGATGGTGAGGGCGTGCTGCGCGCCCGCGGTCAGCAGCACACGTTCGGGCGCCGGCCGAAAACCCGCGTAGGAGGCCCAGGCGGCCCCGGCAGCACGGTGGGCCGGCGCGTCGGTGCTCTGTTCGGTCTCGGTCACCGACCGCAGCGCGTCCGGATCGGCGGCCAGTGCGCCGAGCGTCGCGCCCAGCAGAGCGGAAGGGTCGACGCCGCCGGTGATCGGCGGGTGCAGTGAGGCCAGGTCGACCGCCCCGGAGACCGGGGTGCCGGCCAGGCCGAAGCCGGATCGGACGAAGGTTCCCCGCCCCACCTCACCCGCGACCAGACCGCGCCGCTCGGCCTCCGCGTATGCGCGGGCCACGGTGCCCACGGTCACGCCGAGAGTACGGGCAAGGCTCCGGTGGGTCGGCAGACGGTCCCCGGGCCGAAGCCGGTCGCGCGCGATGTCCGCGGCCAGCCGGTCCGCGACCCCCACGTATGCGGGTCGCCCTTCGGGGAGGGGGCCCGGATCCCACGTACCACGCACCGTTCCCACCAGATCCTCACCTCTAACCGGGGCAGATTGACTCCATCAAAGTCGCCGATTGTCGTCATGTCAAACACCGACGAACAGCCCAACAGGCCGAGCCAGCGCTCATTGCACCGGCGTTTTCATTACCGCTTTGCAAGATTGAACCCATCGATACTGTCAATTGACACCCTCTGATCTCAGCCCTACGGTGTCAATCCCTCGAACCGCCCCGAAAGGACGTCCCGCCGATGCGTTGGCACCCGGTATGGTCCGACTCCGGATTCCGAGCCCTCTGGGCAGCATCCGGAGTGAGTCTGATCGGCACCCAGGTGTCGGTGCTGGCTCTGCCGCTGACCGCGCTCATCGCGCTGCATGCCTCGGCCTTTGAGGTGGCGTTGCTGACGGCGGCAGGTACAGCCCCGTTCCTGCTGCTCGGCCTCCCGGCCGGCGCCTGGGCCGACCGGTGGCCGCGGCGCACCCTCATGGTCGCCTGCGACCTGGGCCGCGCCGTGCTGCTGGCGAGCCTCCCCGCGGCGCAGCTGGCTGGGGCGCTGACCCTCGCGCAGCTCTACCTCGTCGCACTCGGGGTCGGCGTGCTCAGCGTCTTCTTCGACATCGCCTCGCTGTCGGTCCTGCCCTCCCTGGTCGGCGGTGACCGGATAGCACCGGCGAACGCACGGCTCGAGACAGTCCGGGCCGCATCCCAGACCTCCGGGCCGGCGATCGGCGGAACGCTCGTCCAACTGCTCACCGCGCCCTTCGCACTTGCGCTCGACGCGCTGAGCTACCTGGCCTCCGCCCTCCTGCTCCGCGGCCTGCCGCCGCTGCCCGCCCCCGCCGCCCCCGAACGGCCCGCCGGGACGCTCACCCGGATCGGCGAAGGGCTACGGTTCTGCCTGAACCACCCCTACATCCGCCCCCTGGCCATCGGCGCGGCCTGGCTCAACTTCTGGACCGAAGCGCTCCTGGCGGTCTTCCTCACCTACGCCGTGCGAGAGCTCCACCTGTCCGCGGCCAGGGTGGGCACGGTCCTCGCGCTCGCCGGTCTCGGCTACCTCGCCGGTTCGCTCCTGGCACCGCGCCTCAACGCGCGAATGGGAGTCGGGCCCGCCATCGTCCTCGGCGCGGCCCTCAACGGCGGCTTCCTGCTGGCCGCCTGCGCGCCGCGCACAGGCACCACCGCCTGGCTCGTGATCGGCTTCACCGTCACCGCCACAGGCGTCAGCGTCTGGAACGTCAACGCCGTCAGCCTCCGCCAGGCTACGACTCCCGACGGCTTCCTCGCCCGGATGAACGCGGCCAACCGCTTCCTCATCTGGGGCACCATGCCACTCGGCGCGGCGGCCGGCGGCCTGCTGGCCGATCGACTCGGCCTCCACGACACCGTGGTCGTCTGCGCCCTGGCGGCTCCGGCGTGCGCCCTGCCCGTACTCCTTTCCCCCGTGCGGAAGGTGAGGACCATGCCGCAGCCGACGGCCCCTGCCGCGACCGCGCCCTCGGCGGAACCGCCGTCCACCGGTTCCCAGCCACAGGTCGCCGACCCGGTGGGCGAGGCCGCACGATGACACGGCTCACACGCTGGGACTCCGGACCGAGATGGGGCCCGACGTCACGGGCCAGGCTGGGAGACGATCAAAACTGCTGCTCCGGACGGCGGCGTCAGCAGGTGCGGCTGCGCCTTCGTGCACGCCAAGAACTTGATTCCCGCGGGCCGACGGCAAGTCAAGGTGCCCTTTCGGGCGCGGATTTGCCTCTGAGGCAACTACCGGTACACGGTCACTCACTCGAGGTGAGGAGCATGTAACGCCGCCTTATTCCGGATGCCTCGGTTCGGTAATCGCTCCTGGCTGAAGTTGTCCTCACAAGCAGCGGCGAGGTGTCAAGGCCTCGGCGCCTCGCATGGAGGACTTCATGCCTGAGATCTATTTCCATGTGCGCTGGCCCGATGGCGTGACCCAGCGCTGCTACTCCCCCTCCACGGTCGTCGAGGACTACTTCGTGGCCGGCCGCGCGTACGAACTCACCGACTTCGTGGAGCGCAGCCGCACGGCGCTCGGTATCGCCGGTGAGCGGGTGAAGGAGAAGTTCGGCTTCTACTGCACCGGCGCCTCCGACCAACTCGCGCAGATCGAGCGGACCGCCGCCCTCTATGCGGTCGCCGACGGGGCCAAGGTCACCGTCGAGTCCCTGGTCAACGCAGACGGGAGCACGCGATGAACCCCACGCCAAGGCCGGCCGAAGTCCTCCCCCACAGCCTGAAGGGCATGGGAGCCACCCCCATCCCGGTGGCCGTGATCGGCGGCGGACAGGCCGGTCTGTCGGTCAGCTACCACCTGCGTCAACGAGGCATCGACCACATCGTGATCGAGGCGAACCGGGTCGGCCACGAGTGGCGCGAGCGCCGCTGGGACTCCTTCTGCCTGGTGACGCCGAACTGGCAGTGCAAACTGCCGGGCTTTCCCTACCAGGGCGACGATCCGGACGGGTTCATGGTCCGGGACGAGATCATTCAGTATCTCCAGGACTACGTGGCCTTCTTCCGGCCGCCGCTGGTGGAGGGCGTATCCGTGACCGGGCTGCGGCGCGCCGCCGACGGCCTCTTCGAAGTGGCCACCACGGAAGGTGAGTTCACCGCCGAACAGGTGGTGGTGGCCACCGGTCCGTACCACGCCCCGTCCATCCCGCGGATGGCTGAGCGGCTGCCCTCCCACGTCGAGCAGATCCACTCCTCCCGTTACCGCAACGCGGGCCAGCTCCCCGAGGGCGGCGTCCTGGTCGTCGGTACCGGTCAGTCCGGTTGCCAGATCGCCGAAGACCTGCATCTCGCCGGGCGGCAGGTCCACCTGGCCGTCGGCAGCGCGCCCCGCGTCGCCCGCTTCTACCGCGGCCGGGACTGTGTGGCCTGGCTCGACGACATGGGGCACTACGCGAAGAACATCGACGAGTTCGACGACGCCGGTGCCGTCCGGATGCGGGTCAACCACTACGTCACCGGGCGCGACGGCGGCCGAGACATCGATCTGCGGGCGTTCGCCCGGGACGGCATGCGCCTGTACGGGCGGCTGACCGGGGTCGACGCTGCGGCGCTGGAGTTCGCGGACGACCTGAAGGTCAACCTGGACCGGGCGGACGCGGTGGCCGAGGGCATCAAGGACGCCATCGACGCCCACATCTCAGCGCACGCGCTCCACGCCCCCGAGGAGGCACGGTACGTACCGGTGTGGGAGCCCTCCGGGCACGTGACCGAACTCGATCTGGCCGAGGCGGGGATCACCTCCGTCGTCTGGGCCACGGGCTTCACCCGCGATCACCGGTGGATCGAGATACCCGTCTTCGACGGCCGCGGCTACCCCATGCACTGGCGCGGCGCGACCAGCACACCCGGCCTGTATTTCCTGGGTCTGCCCTGGCAGTACTCCTGGGGCTCCGGCCGCTTCGAAGCGGTGGGCCGGGACGCCGAGTTCCTCGCCGGCCACATCGACACCAGCCGCCGCCTCACCGACGTGTGCGGCGCCCTCACCGGAGTGCCGGCCTCCGTCGCCTCCGCCGTTCCCCTGGGCTGACAGGAACCACAGTCATGGTCTACGACGCACACCGCCACATCGGCGTCCTGCCCGCCTACCCGTTCTACGGCGGACCGCCCGTCAACCCGGACACCACCGCCCGCGCGACCGTCAAGCAGCTCGTCGCCGACCTCGATGCCGAGGGCACCGAACGCGCCCTGGTCATCCCCAACTACGGCGTCCCCGACCCCGCCATCGCCTTCTCCTTCAACGAGCTGGCGATCGAGGCCGCGCAGAGCGACGACCGCATCCGGGCCGGCCTGTGGGTGTCCCCGCGCCCCGAGGACACCGAACGCACCGAGCAGGCCCTCGCCCTGGCGGGAGAGGACGGCGTACGAGCCCTGAAGCTCAGCTTCCTGCTCGGCGGCCACCCCACGGACCCGGCCTGCCGCCCGCAGCTGGACCGGATCTTCCGGACGGCACAGGAGCACGGGCTGATCGTCCATGTCCACACCTCCCCGGGCGCCGCGTCCGACATCGACGAGGTCGGCAACCTCGTCGACTGGTACGCCGACCAAGTCCCCGTCCACCTCGTGCACTTCGGCGGCGGGATGAGCGGTCACATCAAGCTCGTCGGCTCGCGCTTCTTCGACTGGATCGAGTCCGGCAAGCGCGTCTACACCGACCTCTCCTGGGCCATCGGCTTCACACCGCGCTGGCTGGCCCAGGAGATCGAGCGCCGCGGCATCGGCCACGACCGGGTGCTCTTCGCCAGCGACCAGCCGTGGGGCGACTTCACGGGCGAGTACGCCCGCCTCGCCGAAGCGACCGGCGGCGGCGAACTCGGCGAACTCGTCTTCAGGGACACCTTCGCCACGCTCTACGACTGACCGGCCCCACCCCTTTCCGTACCAACCAAGTACCGAGCAAGTACCGAGCAAGGAGACAGCCATGTCCGAAACCGCCTCCGCCGCAGAACTCACCGACGTCGAGCAGAAGTCCCTGAACGAGATCCCGCACCCCTCCCTGCCCGAGGGTTCCAGCATCTACGGCTCCACCAAGGTCTTCCCCGACTACCAGGCCGAGAACGGCGAGAGCTACTTCACCCTGGTCCACGGCATCGCCCACGAGTCGTCCGTGTCCTTCGTGGCCGTCCTGCAGGCCACCCGCGCGCTGCGCAAGGGCTTCGACGCCGGCATCTACTTCTACGGCCCCGGCTCCCTCAACTGCCTTGCCACCCGCGGCTTCCCGACCGTCGGCAACTCCGCCTTCCCCGGCGAGCACAACATCAACAACCAGCTCAAGACGTTCATCGCCGAGGGCGGCAAGGTCTACTGCTGCCGATTCGGACTGTCCCTGCACGGCGCCCGCGAGGAGGACCTCATCGAGGGCGTCATCCCCACCCACCCCCTCGACGTCCAGGACGCGCTGATCCACTACGCGCGCAAGGGCGCCATCATCAACTCCACCTACCAGCTGTAAGGGGCACGCCGTGAGCGTTGGCACCGAGCCGACAGTGACAGAGCGTACGGCGGTGGACGTGCGGATCATGACCCGCACCGAACTCGCCCTGCGCGGCATCCGTCAGGACGTTGAGGTCGAACGGCCGGACGGCGCGGGCCCCAGCGACGACGGACACGTCCTCGTCGACGGTGCCAACGCCGCGCTTCCCCGCAACCCCGACAGTCCCTACACGGTCCGCGACGGCAAGGTCTGGCTCGGCGACGAGACCGGAGCCCTCACCGACACCGGGCTCTCCCTCACCCCCGTACGGCGGCCCAGGTTCTACGACCTGACGACGGCCGACGGCACCCGGTACGAGCAGATCGCCCGGCTGCACGGCTCCGATGTCCTGGCCACCACCGTCGTCCAGACGTGCATCCGCTACGCCGAGGCCGATCGCTGCCGCTTCTGCACCATCGAGGAGTCCCTGCGCTCGGGCGCCACCGTCGCCGCCAAGACCCCGGCGCAGCTCGCCGAAGTCGCCGAGGCGGCGGTCCGGCTGGACGGCGTGCGGCAGATGGTGATGACCACGGGCACGACCACCGGCCCGGACCGGGGTGCCCGCAATCTCGTCCGTTCGGTGCGCGCCGTCCTCGAAGCGGTTCCCGGACTGCCCATTCAGGTCCAGTGCGAGCCGCCCGGGAACCTCACGTGCATCCGTGAACTGCACGACGCCGGTGCCACCGCCATCGGCATCCATGTCGAGTCCCTCGACGACGAGGTACGGCGGCGCTGGATGCCCGGCAAGTCGACCGTCCCGATGGCCGAGTACGAGGCCGCGTGGGACGAGGCGGTGCGGGTCTTCGGGCCGAACCGGGTCTCCACCTACCTGCTCGTCGGTCTCGGCGAGGATCCGGATGAGCTCATCGCGGGAGCAGGGAAGTTGATCGACAGGGGGGTCTACCCGTTCGTCGTTCCGTTCCGGCCGATGCGCGGCACGCTCGCCGCCCGCGACGGGGTCGGGGCCCCGAGCGCGGAACTGCTGCGGTACGTCACCGAAGGCGTCGCCGCGAAACTGCGCGCGGCCGGGATGAGCGGCGCCGACCAGAAGGCCGGCTGCGCGGCCTGCGGGGCGTGCAGCGTGCTCGGGACGGCAGGCGGGTGACGATGTACCTCGACGGATCCACCGCACCGCCGGCGGCCGACCGCCCGGTCGACGTCCTGGCGCTGCTCGGAGACCGCAGCACCCTGGCGCGACAGCCCCTCGCCCGCATCGAACAGGCGTCTTCCCCAGCCGAGTTGTCCGAGTACCGGCGCCTGCGCCGAGAGGCCTTCGTCCAGGAACAAGGGCTCTTCACCGGCCACGACCTGGACGACCGGGACACCGATCCCCGCACCCTCGTCCTGGTCGCCAAGGACGAGGACGGCACCGTGGTGGGCGGCGTACGCCTCGGGCCGGTGGACGACGGTCCCGACATCGGCTGGTGGCAGGGTGGACGCCTCGTCGTGGCCCGCCGGGCCCGCGGCCCGCACGGCATCGGCGCGGCACTGGTCCGGGCGGCCTGCGCCCGCGCGGAGGCCGAAGGAGTCCTGCGTTTCGACGCGACCGTTCAGGCCCGCAAGGAAGTCCTGTTCAAGCGGCTCGGCTGGTGCTCCGTACGCGAGATCGAGGTCGCGGACGCGCCGCACATGCTGATGCGCTGGCCGATCGGCCGGATCGCGGCACAGGCGGCGGCCGCCAAGTCCGCGCTCGGGCCGCTCCTCGCGGCCCTCCACGGACCGGCGACCCACACCCGCGCTCAGGACCCGGCCGGCGGGGCCCTGCGCGAAGACGCGCGGGCCGCCCTCGGCGGGCCCGGGTTCGTCGGCGACGACGGCGCCCCCGTCCCGGGCACCGATGTGATCGCCGCGTGCGACGCGATCGTGCCGTCCATGGTCGAACGGGACCCGGGCTGGGCGGGCTGGTGCTCGGTCCTCGTCAACATCAACGACCTTGCCGCGATGGGCGCTTCGCCGATCGGCCTGCTCGACGCCGTGGGCGCCAAGGACGCGGCGCACGCCGCGCGGGTCCTCGACGGGCTCGGCCGGGCGGCACAGGCGTACGGTGTGCCGGTCCTGGGCGGGCACACTCAACTCGGTGTACCCGCGGCGCTGTCCGTCACCGCGCTGGGCCGGACGGACCATCCGGTGCCGGGCGGCGGCGGACGGCCCGGACACTCGGTGCGGCTCACCGCCGACCTCGGCGGCGGCTGGCGCACCGGCTACCGGGGCCGCCAGTGGGACTCGACCACCCATCGCCGTACGGACGAACTGCGCGCCATGACCGGCGCGGTGGCCGCCGCCCGGCCCGCCGCGGCGAAGGACGTGTCCATGGCGGGCATCGCCGGCACTCTCGGCATGCTCGCCGAGGCGAGCGGCTGCCGCGCCGTCCTCGACGTGGCCGCCGTACCGCGCCCGAGGCCCGTGCCCATGGGTGACTGGCTCACCTGCTTCCCCGGCTTCGCGATGCTGACGGCCGACGAGCCGGGCGTCGCACCGCTGCCCGCCGGGCCCGCCACGGGAGCCGTGTGCGGGGAACTGGCAGAAGGACAAGGCGTGGGGCTGCGCTGGCCCGACGGAGAGATCACAGACGCGGTCACCTCCACGGTGACCGGGATGGGGACCGCATGAGCACCCTTCGCATGGCGGCGGCCGCCGCCGAGTTCGGCCGCGACCTCGAAGAGGACTTCGCCGTCGCCGAGCGGCTGATCAAGGAGGCCCGGGCCGACGGCGTACGCCTGCTCGCCCTGCCCGAAGCCTCACTCGGCGGCTATCTGCTCAGCCTCGACAACGACACCGCGCTGGACGAGGGCCCGCCCGCGCTCGCTCTCGACGGCCCCGAGATCCGCCGGCTGGCCGCGCTGGCGGGCGAGATGACCGTCGTCGCCGGTTACTGCGAGGACGGCACGGACGGACGGCGCTACAACAGCGTCGTGTGCGTCAACGGCGACGGCGTTCTCGGCAACCACCGAAAGGTTCACCAGCCGCTCGCCGAGGACGCCAGCTACGCCTCCGGCGACCGCTTCCACGCCTTCGACACGCCCGTCGGCCGGATCGGCATGATGATCTGCTACGACAAGGCGTTCCCGGAGTCGGCGCGCGCCCTCGCGCTGGACGGTGCCGAGATCGGCGTCGTTGTCTCGGCCTGGCCGGGCGCGCGAACCAATGCCACCACCGATCTCGCGGGCGACCGCTGGAAGCGGCGCTTCGACCTGTTCGACCGGGCCCGCGCGCTGGAGAACCAGATCGTGTGGGTCTCCGCCAACCAGGCGGGCACGTTCGGGTCGCTGCGCTTCGTCGGCAGCGCCAAGGTCGTCGACCCCGGCGGTGACGTACTGGCGGACACCGGTGTCGGCGCGGGCCTGGCCGTTGCCGAACTCGACGTCGCCCAGGCCCTGGAGACCGCCCGCCGCGCCATGGGCCACCTGCGCGACCGGCGCCCGGAAACCTACACATACGCACGAGCAGTCAGCGCATGAGCACGATCCGGATCGCGGCCGCCGCCGCCCACTTCGGCCGCGACCTGGAGTTCGACCTGGCCCGCATCGCCAAACTCATCGATGAGGCCCGCAGGTCGGGCGCCGGGCTGCTCGTGCTCCCCGACGCCGCGCTCGGCGGCTATCTCGCCGATCTGCGCCACCCCGACCCGGAAGCGCTTCCCCCGGCCCTCAAGCCCGACGACCCGCTGATCCTCCACGTCGCCCGCCTGGCAGCCGAGATGGTGATCTGCGTCGGCTACTGCGAGGACGGCGGCGACGAACACTACAACGCGGCCGTCTGCGTCAGCGGCGACGGAATCCTCGGCCGCCACCGCAAGGTCCACCTCCCCACCGGGGAAACCGCCGTCTACACACCCGGCGACCGCTTCGACGCCTTCGACACCCCCGTCGGCCGCCTCGGCATGCTCATCGACTACGACAAGACCTTCCCCGAGTCCGCCCGCTCCCTCGTCCTGGACGGCGCCGAGATCCTCGCCTGCCTCTCGGCCTGGCCCACCAGCATCACCAACCGCGCCCCACGCATGGCCCAGGACCGCCAGGCCAAGCTGTTCGACCTGTACGACCAGGCGCGCGCCGCCGAGAACCAGGTCGTCCTCGCCTCCTCGAACCAGACCGGCGCCATGGGCGGCATGCGTTTCCTCGGCCAGTCCAAGGTCGTCGGCCCCGGCGGCGACATCCTCGCCCGCACCTGGGCCAAGGCCGGCCTCGCCGTCGCGGAAGTGGACGTGTCCGAGGAGATCGACCGCGCGCGCCGCGTCCTGCGCCACCTCGACGAGCGCCGCCCGGCGGCCTACCGGGAGAACCCATCGTGACGTACCGGGAGAACCCATCGTGAAGATCGCACTGCTGAGCTACTCCACCAAGCCCCGTGGTGGCGTCGTCCACACCCTCGCCCTCGCCGAGGCGCTCGCCACCGCCGGGCAGGACGTCACGGTCTGGTCGCTGGGGCGGGGCGGCGACGACGGCTTCTTCCGCGCGGTCGACCCGGATGTGCGCGTACGGATCGTGCCTTTCCCCGACGGACCCGCGGCGGAGACCGTCGGGGAACGCATCATGCGCTCCATCGCCACCCTCCGCGACGCCTTCGACCCCACCCCGTACGACGTCGTCCACGCCCAGGACTGCATCAGCGCCAACGCGGCCGGCCGCTGCGTCCGCACCGTCCACCACCTCGACCACTTCACCACGCCCGAGCTGGCCTCCTGCCACGAGCGGGCCATCGTCGAGCCGTACGCCCACATCTGCGTCTCCCGCTCGGTCGCCAGTGAACTCGCGCAGGGCTGGGGCCTGAAGGCGGAGGTCATACCCAACGGCGTGGCGTACGACCGCTTCGCCGTCACCGACCCGGCGGCCCGCACTGCCTGGCGAACCCGCCTCGGCCGCTACGTCCTCACCGTCGGCGGCATCGAACCCCGCAAGGGTTCCCTGGACCTTCTGGAGGCGTACGCGCTACTGCGTGCCGACCACCCGGACGTGCAGCTGGTGATCGCGGGGGGCGAGACCCTCTTCGACTACCGCGACTACCGCGCCCGCTGGGAGGACCGCGCGGCCGAACTCGGCGTCGAGCCGGTCGTCCTGGGCCAGGTCCCCGAGGAGGATCTCCCGCCGCTCGTCGCGGCCGCGGACGCCTTCGCGTTCCCCTCCGTCAAGGAAGGCTTCGGCCTGGCCGCGATGGAGGCCCTCGCCGCCGGGGTCCCCCTGGTCGTCCGTGACCTGCCCGTCCTGCGCGAGGTCTTCGGCCCTGCGGCCCGCTTCGCCGCCACGCCCCGGGACCTGGCCGACGAACTCGGCGCGGCGCTCGCGGACGGCGACCCCGTACGCCGCGAAAGGGGCCGGCAGCTCGCCGCCGGCCACACCTGGGACGCCGCAGCCCAGCGCCACCTGGACTTCTACCGCACGCTGCCCCTCTCCGCGGACAGTGGCGCCACGCGCCTGTCCAGTTCCTCGGATGTCGCGGTACCCGTAGACGCCGGTTCGGAGAACGTCCTGCCCATCGCGGACACGCACAGCGGCGCCTTCGGCGTCGGCCGCTCCAGGACTCGATAGAAGGGCAAGTTGGGCTCGGGCGCCGAGGAAGCGGCCCATCCCCGGCACCCGCAGCCCGAAGCGCGTCGAGGGAGAACGCCCGCGCCACCGACCTCACCTGGGTGGGCACCGGTGTCCACTGCGGCAGAAGCCGTTGTCCTGTGCGACAAGCGCCTCGGTCAAACCCCTGACCGTTCGTTCCGTTCCGGTTTTTCGGTACAGGAACGGGGCTATGCTCCCCACACCGATGTCATGGCTGCGTGGATCACTCCCCGTGAGCGCTCCGCGAAATGATCAGTGGAGGTGGGTCGTTGAGTAAAGAGCCATTCGATGGCGCCAATTCAGTGTCGATCAAGTCCGCATTGTTCGTGGACTTCGACAACATCTACTTGGGACTTCGCGATATGGACCCGGGGGCGGCTGAAGCTTTTGCGACCCGTCCGGACAGGTGGATGAGTTGGCTGGAAGGCAAGAGGGACACAGGTGAAGCTACCCAGGGTGACCCCGCTCGCCGCTTCCTCGTCCGGAACGTGTATATCAACCCGGAAGCTTTCGGCAGGTACCGCGCCTTCTTCACGCGCAGTGGGTTTCGGTCTATCGACTGCCCGCCCTTGACTTCCCGGGGCAAGAACAGCGCCGACATCTACATGGTGCTCGACATCATGGATGCTCTCGCGGACGAGACCCGGTACGACGAGTTTGTGATCATGTCGGCGGACGCAGATTTCACCCCCGTGTTGCAGAGGCTCCGGGCCAAGGATCGGTGGACAACGGTGGTGGCGGCCGGCCTGAGCGCCGCTGCCTTCCGGGCGACGTGCGATGTTTTCGTGACGCCTGAGCAGCTCGCCGCGGCCTCGCTCTGGGACGATTTCCACGCGACTGAGGTGACGCTCGACAGCGACGCCGAGCAGGTCGCGGTCGTCCTTCCGCAACAAGTGGGCAGCGACCAGCGCGAGGCAGTCGTCAAGGAGATTCACCGCGTCGTACGAGCGGCTCCCCGTCCGCTCGCCTCAGCTGCCGCGGCACAGGCGGCGCTCAGCATCGATCCCTCGATGAAGGATTCCGCATGGTACGGCGCCGGAAGCTTCAGTGGGTTCGTGAAGACTCATTGCAGTGATCTTGAATATGTTGCCACGCCACCCGGATACATTCTCGATCCAACGCTGCACTCCTTTGAGGACAAGGACGGTCGAGCGCAGCTTCCTCGTCTTCTTGCTCAGGTGAGTGCCCTGACAGATGTGCCGGCGTTGCAGCCGGACGCCTATGCGCTGCTGTTCGAGGTCCTCGCCCAGGACCTGCAGAGTTCTCCGTTTCAGCTGTACCCGACGTCGAAGAGAGTCCGAGACGCAACAGAGTCGCGTGGAAACCCCGTAAATCGCAACGCCGTCAACTTCGTTCTCAAGGGGCTCGTCTACGTGGGACAGCGGATGGCCGAAGGCGTTACAGCGGAGGCCCTTGCCAACGCGTGGGTGGAAAACGTCTACACGTTGTGCGCGAACGCACGGATGTCGCTCTCCGAGGAGGACCGGGAACTGATCCGTAGATGGATCACCGGGGGCGACATCAGCGGATTCGAGGTGGGGTTGGCAGCCGGCAGCCCTGAGGAGACAGCTTCTCAGCGCCTGCCCAGCTGACCGTCAGGGCGGCGGAGCGGAATCGGTGAAGCCGTCCGGACCAGCAGGACCTCTTGGTAGCAACAGCGGTGTCGAAGCCGGCCGCTACGCCAAGAGGTCCTGTCATGCCGTTGTACGCCACCGCGCCGCCCCTGTCTCCGACGTTGAGGAAGTCGGCTGCTCCTGCACCGCCTGCCGACTCGGCCACGGTGTCGACCGCCCTGCACGAAGGTGACGACATCCGAATGGTGGCTCGTCACCAACGAGCCTTCACCCGGCTGACGGTAGCATTCATACCGGGGAGCGCTCCCCGGTACGGGAGTGAGATGAAGGGCAACACGATGGGCGACCGTTCGCCGGTAGGGCGCCGCGATGCGCTGCGCAACCGGAAGCTGCTGACGGACAAGGCCCGCGAGGTCTTCGCCGAACAGGGCTTGGAGGCCCCGCTTGATGAAATTGCTCGGCGGGCGGGCGTAGGCAACGCGACCCTCTATCGCCACTTCCCGACCCGTGCCGCGCTCGTCGATGAGGTCTTCCGGGACGCGCTCACTGAGACCACAGCAGCGGGCGAGCAGGCGCGAACCGCCAAAGACGCATGGACCGGACTGACGCAGTATCTACGAACAGTGTTCGCAGGCCTGGCCGCAGACCGCGGCACCAACGACCTCATGACCACGAACCTGCAAGGCGTCGCCTCCCTGGAGGCAATCCACGCCCACAACCGCACAACCATCGACGTGCTGCTCCGGCGCGGTCAGGAGCAGGGCAGTATTCGCCCGGACCTCACCACCGAGGACCTGCTCTTCACCCTGGCAGCACTGGGCCGGGCTGTTCCCGCGCTCACCACGGTCGCCCCGGATGCTTGGCTCCGCCCGCTTGCCCTGCTCCTCGACGGCCTTCGCGCCCGGCCGGCTGCGGCCCCGCTGCCCACGCCGGCCCTTACTTCCGCCCAGCTCGGCGAGGTGCTGCTCAATCTTGGGCCGCACCGGCGGCGTTGAGAGACCTCTGCCTCACACAGTTGCCCTGATAGACCAGCCCCTCACCAAGAACCTCTCAGCCTCGGCATCGCGATCAGATGGGAAAAGGCTCCCGCCGGGATCGATGTCGGGGGCGTCTTCAAGGTGCCTCTGCGGTCGGGCGCCATCTGCGGAACCGTACCCGCGTGAGCTCTCCGACTGGATTGAGCCGCTTCCAAAAAGGCGCTGTGATCACCAGCGCACCGGCAGCTCCCGCAGGCTCCGCATGAGACTGGTGCGCCACTGCGGTGTGCCGTCACCGTCGAAGGCCAGACGGGGGAAGCGGTCCAGCAGGATGGGCAGGGCCAGGGTCGCCTCCAGGCGGGCCAGCGGGGCGCCCAGGCAGTGGTGCAGGCCGTACCCGAAGGCAAGGTGGGCGCGGGTCGCGGCCGGATCGCGGCGGAGGTCGAAACGTTCGGGGTCGGGGAAGCGCGCGGGGTCGCGGTTCGCGGCGGCGATGGAGAGCACGACGCGCGCACCGGCCGGTATCCGGGCACCGCCGAGGGTGATCGGTTCGGTGGTGTAGCGGTAGGTGGCCGCCGGCACCGGCGGCTCGAAGCGGAGCGTCTCCTCCACGGCGCCTTTCAGTAACTCGGGGTGGGCGCGGAGGGCGGCGAGCTGCGTGGGATTGCCGAGCAGCAGGTGGACGGAGTTGGCGATGAGGTTGACGGTGGTCTCGTGCCCCGCGACGAGCAGCAGGAAGGCCATGCCGAGCAGTTCCTCCGGGGTGAGCCGGTCGGTGCCGTCCCCGTCGTGGGTGCGGACCAGGGCGTGCAGCAGATCGCTGTCCGCCGCGTTCCGCAGCCGCCGCTTCTCCTCCGCCAGTGCCGCGAGATACGCAGCCATCTCCTGTGCGGCGCGGGCGGACTGCTCCGCATCATCGAGTGCGACGACCTTCGTGGACCAAGCCCGGAAGGCAGTCCGGTCCACGTCTGGCACGCCGAGCAGTTCGCAGATGATGGTGAGCGGCAGTGGATAGGCGTATGCGGCCACAAGGTCGGCACGGCCGTCGGCGGCCACGGCGTCCAGGAGGGCGTCGGCCGCCTTCTGAACGCGGGGCCGCAGCGCCTGGACGCGTCGGGCGGTGAACTCACGGGCCACAAGAGTCCGCAGGCGGGTGTGATCGGGCGGATCGACCTGGAGCATGTTGCGCCCCACGGCGTACAGCCCGTCGTCCTCGAAGTCGGCAGAGTGACGCACGTCGTTGCGCAGTTTTGGGTCGACGAACGCGGCCCGCACTTCCTCGTATCCGACCACCAGCCACGACTCGTCCCCGGAGGGGAAACGCACGTGGTGGACAGGCCCGCGGGAGCGCAGCGCGGTGAAGGCGGAGTAGGGGTCGGCGGTGAAGTTGTCGGTGAGGTCGGCGAGCCGGACGGTGGGCTGCTGCGTGTGCATCGGCGACTCCCCAAACGAAGTGGGGACTGCTCCCCGTTTAGCCGGAAGGGACCATAGCATGAAGTGGGGAACTGCCCCCACTTCACTTTCGGGCAGTCCCGAAGGTGCCCGCATGGCCACTGCGAAGCCCGGCGTCCCGCCCGTGTGAGCCGATGTAGGGCCCGTCGGGGCACTGGCCCCGGCCCGCCGAGCACCTCGGCCTCCCCGCGAGGCCGGGCCCGAGCCATGCCCGCGCCCCCCGGTGGACGCGCAGCCCGGTGCCCTGTGCAGGTAAAACTCGCGGCGCTCAACCCGTTGACGTACATACCGGCCGGTCAGTACGTTCCCCGGAACCCGGGCCACCGTCTCACGGTTCCCTCTGATTCACCCTGTTCCGCCTGTTCCGTCCCCGCACCCATCGGAGCGTGCACCGCATGGACACCGCGCCTTCCGCCCAGCCGCTCACCTCCACCACTCCCGCGGCCCCCAACCGCCGCCGGGTCGCCACGGCAGCCGCCCTGGCCTCGGCCGTCGAGTGGTACGACTACTTCGTCTTCGGCATCGCCGCGGCCCTGGCCCTCGGCCCTCTGTACTTCCCGGCCGGGAGCCCCACCGCCGGGGTCCTCGCGTCCTTCGCCACCTTCGCCGTCGGCTTCCTCGCCCGTCCGCTCGGCGGCATCGTCGCCGGTCAGCTCGGCGACAAGCGCGGCCGCAAGCCCATGCTGGTGCTCGCACTCACCCTGATGGGCGTGGCCACCACCGGCATCGGCCTGCTCCCGACGTACGAGACGATCGGGGTCGCCGCCCCGATCCTGCTCGTCCTGCTCCGCATCGTGCAGGGCGTCGCCGTCGGCGCGCAGTGGGGCGGCGCGATGCTGCTGGCCACCGAGTACGCCCCCGAGGGCAAGCGCGGCGTCTACGGCAGCGTCGTCCAGCTCGGCGTCCCCATCGGCGTGGTGACCGCCAACAGCGTGTTCCTGCTGGCTGGCGCCTTCACCTCGGACAGCGCGTTCGCCTCCTGGGGCTGGCGCGTGCCCTTCCTGGTCGGGCTGCTCGTGCTCGCCCTCGCCTGGTACATCCACACCCGGGTGGAGGAGACCCCGGAGTTCCGGGAGGCCGAGCGGGCGCTGGCCGAGAAGGAGAAGGGCGAGAAGAACTCACCCCTGCGCACCATCCTGCACGGTCACCTCGGCACCGTGCTGCTGGCCGGCGGCTCCTTCGCGGTGAACACCGCGACGTTCTACATCATCATCACCGGCGTCCTGGACTACACGACCCGTGAACTGGGCATGAACAAGGGCGCTGTCCTCACCGTCTCCCTGTGCGTCAGCCTCACCCAGCTGGTGCTGATCCCCGCCTCCGCCGCCCTGTCCGACCGGCTCGGCCGGATCAGGATCTACGCGATCGGCGCGGTCGGCATCGCGCTGTGGGCCGTTCCGATGTTCCTGCTGATCGACACCGGGTCGCTGCTGTGGCTCGCGGTCAGCACGTTCGTCGCTAGCTGCTTCCTCAGCATCATGTACGGCCCCCAGGCGGCGCTGTTCGCCGAGCTGTTCACCCCGGAGATGCGCTACACCGGAGCCTCCCTCGGCTACCAGATCGCCGCTGTCGCCGGCGGCGGGCTGGCACCGTTCGTCATGGTGCTGCTGCTGGAGGCGACGGGCACCTCGATGGCCGTCTCCGGCTACATCATCGGGCTGTCGCTGATCGCCCTGGTCTCCATCAAGGTCCTCGCGGACCGGGCCCGCTCACGCTGAGCCGGGCGTCCGGCCGGCCCGCGGTTCCCCTGCCTCCGTCTGCTCCGGAGCCGGGACCGCGGCCGTCCGGGCCGTCGCCCCCGACCGGGCCCGGGACCGCGACACCGCCACACCCGCCAGGCACAGGGCGCCGCCACCAGCGTGAGCGGTCCCGGCACCTCCCCGAGCGCCAGCCACGACATCAGCACGACCAGCGCGGGCACCGCGTAAGTGGTCGCGCCCATCCGGCCGGCGGTCGTGGCCGGTTTCGGTCTTACTAGCCGACGAACCGCCGACACTACCCTGCGGACAGGGACAGACCTCCGGCTGTCCTGGAGGACCAAAAGGGGGAAACGTCAATGCGTGCGCGCAAGCTTGCTGTGACTGCTGCATCAGTAGCCGCGCTGATCGGTCTTACCGCACCGGCCGCCGTTGCGGCTCCAGCCAGTCCCGCCGGAGGCAACTGCACTTATCCCGCCTGCGGCGTCGTCTACAACCGCAGCGGCCACGTCATCCTGGTGATGCACGACGCCAGCGGTCCAAACGACTCCGACTGCGACGACGACGAGATCGCCTATCTGCCCGACGGCAAGGCCTCCGACCTGTACACCGGATGGAAGGACGTCGACTGCTGGACCGAGGACTTCGGCACACCCTGGCACCGATTCAGTAGCCACCCCATCTGGGTCTACTAGCCTCGATCTTGGGTGACGGTCTGCCAACCGGAGTTGGCAGACCGTTTCGCGTGCCGTGTCCGATGTGGGGTCGGTCGGCTGCCCGGCTGTCGCGTCGGCGCAGCTGACGGCCTGGAAAACAAGGTGCGGTCGGGTGAACTGGGCTGATAGATAAGCGAAGTGACAGAAAGTCTTCAGTATCCCGTCCTGCTGCAATTGATCGACGAGCGGTCGGCCGCCTTCCGGAGTGCGGTTGCCGCCGCGCCCAGCCTTGACGCGCCGGTGCCGTCCTGCCCCGAGTGGACGTTGTTCGATCTGGTGCAGCACCTGGGTACGGGCCACCGCTGGTGGGCCGCGATCGTCGCCGCGGGCCCCGCCGAGGCTCCGCCGGCCAAGGACGCCGCGGAGGCGCCGCGCGAGCTCGAGGCGCTGCTGGCCTGGTACGCCGAGTCGACCGAGCTGCTGCTGAGTGCGCTGCGCAAGGCCGGCCCGGAGCGCGAGTGCTGGGCATGGTGGAGCGCCGGCGTGTCGCCGGCGAATGCCTGGGGCGTTGCCCGGCGCCGGGTGCACGAGGTGCTGGTGCACACCTACGACGCCCAGCTCGCCGCAGGCGCCGTGCAGCCGATGCCGGCGGACGTCGCGATCGACGGCGTGGCCGAGTTTCTCGACACCTGCAACTCCACCCCGGCTGCCTGGCCGCACGAGAACGCCACCATCCACTACCACGCCACCGAGGGCCGCTCCTGGCTCCTCGCGCTGGACGGCACCGGCGCCTGGCCCGCACCCCTCACGGACGGGGCCCCGCCCCCCTCCGCTTCGGCCACGGGCACGGCCGAGCAGCTGCTCCTCTTCGTCTGGGGCCGCCTCACGCTGAGCGACCTGAAGATCGAGGGCGACCAGCAGGTGTTCGAGCAGCTGATCGCCTGGGAGCCCGAGGAGTAGCCAGTCAATATCGCCGGCGGACGGCCTCGATGACGTCCGCGGCGGTGAACATCGCGAACAGCTCCGCCTCCGCACGCCGGGCGGCCAGTACGGCCTCGTACAGCTCGGGCCCGAGCGCCTCCCCGCAGCACTGCCGGCTCGGCCAGGAGGGGATACGGCTACGACCCAAAGGAACAGGAGGCGCTCCGCCGGCGCCTTCTCCGGGGGTAGCCTCCCGGGTGCGCGGGTCGACGCGCGAGCGGGTCTGCACGATCCGGTGCGGGGCGGCGTCGGCCTGCCGGTCGCCGCCGCGATCGAGGCGACGGGTCGTATCGAGCGCTCGTCGGATCAGACGGGCCATGGATCATCCCGTCGGGCTCTCCGGGTACCGTCGGGGTATGAGTCATCCGCATCCCGAGCTCAAAGCCGCACCGCCTCTTCCCGAAGGGGGGCTGCG
>NZ_JBSFNN010000061.1:0-41379 GCF_053587115.1 Streptomyces sp. NPDC003697 | reverse complement strand
CAGCCAGCAACGAACCGAGACTCCCGCGACAGCCGCGATCTCATGTCCGACCAGCAAAAGTCACACACGAGGTTCGGAAAGAGAACGACCTCTAAAGCCGTGGAGCCGACCGCCCCAGCCACGACGTGTTCTGACCTCATGCACTGTGTGCCTGCCTCTTAGGCGGGAGCGGGCGGCCGGCGGTGCCGAGCGGGGCGGAGACATGAGCGCGGGCGCCGCCGGCCGCCCGCGCCCGCCCGGAGGAGCGAAGCGACGACGGGTGCTTGATGAAGTAGGGAAAGTCCTATCCCGCTGGGATGAGCCGCTTGCCGTCGTGGCTCCGTACATGGGGACTGTTGCCGTCCAAGGCATCCAGGAGTCGGACCGCGTAGACCTCGGACATGCGCTCGCTCACTTCGGCGGGCGTGAGCCAGTCGACGGCCGTCGACTCACTCGACGTGCGTTCGGTGCCGCCGGAAGGCTTGCAGCGGAAGACCAAGGCCACGATGCCTCGCGGGCGCGGTGTTGTTCAACAACCACGCCGGACAGCTCTGGCAGCGCTTCACCACCCGCCTGCGCCGCGAGATCGCCGCCCGCGCCGGCCTTTCCCGCCGGGAACTCGCCGACCACTGCCGCGTCTCCTACGGCAAGGTGGCCGAGTTCCAGAAGCGCGGCGCGGTGCACTTCCACGCCGTGATCCGCCTCGACGGACCCGACGGCCCGGACACCCCGCCGCCGTCCTGGGCCACCGCCGGCCTGCTCGCTGACGCGATCCGCGCAGCTGCCGCGCACTCCTACACCTCGGTCTCCGTCCCGGCCGCCGACGGTCAACCGGCGCGGACCTTCCGCTGGGGCACCCAGCTCGACGTCCGGCCCGTGAAGGCGTTCGGGGACGGCTCGGAGATCACCGAACAGGCCGTCGCCTCCTACGTAGCCAAGTACGCCACCAAGGCGGCCGAGAACACCGGCACCCTCGACCGCCGCATCGGGGAGCTCGCCGAGCTCGACCGCCACGGCGTCCCCGACCACACCCGCCGCCTCATCGAAGCCTGCAAGACGCTCGACCCGCTCTATCCGGACCGCCGCCTGTGGGCCTGGGCGCACATGCTCGGCTTCTGCGGCCACTTCTCCTCCAAGTCCCGCCGCTACTCGACCACCCTCGGCGCGCTGCGCCAGGCACGTGCCGACTACCGCGCCGCCCAGGAACACGCCGCCCTCGGCCTCGAGGACGCCGAGCCGGACACCGTCCTGGTCCTGGCCGACTGGCAGTACGCCGGCCACGGCCACACCCCCGGCGAATCCGTCCTCGCCGCCACCACCGCCCGCGACCTCCAGCTCAACCGCGAAACCGCCCGCGAAGCCCTACGCGACCAACTCGCCGACGAAAGGGGGTGCTGACCATGGCCTCAGAGCTGCCGAACCGCTTCCTCACCCCTGAGGACCTGGTCGAGATGTTCGAGCTGCCCAGCGTCGAGACGGTCTACCAGTGGCGCCGCAAGCGCACCGGCCCCCGCGGCTTCCGCGTCGGCCGGCACCTCCGCTTCGACCCGACCGACGTGCGGGCCTGGGTCGACTCCCAGATCGGGGAGGCCGCCTGATGGCCGGGCACATCCAGGACCGCTGGTACCGGACCGAGACCGGCCCGGACGGCAAGACCTGCAAGGTCAAGACCGACCGCTATGGCACCGGCCTGCGCTACCGGGCCCGCTACATCGGCCCCGACGGCACCGAGAAGTCCAGGAGCTTTCCCGACCGGCAGAAGCGGCTCGCTGAGCAGTGGCTTACGCAGATTGAGGCGGACATGGCGCGCGGGCAGTACATCGACCCGCAGGCCGGACGCCTCACCGTCCGACAGCACGCCGATCGGTGGTTGGCATCGCTCACCATGGATCCCGGCACTTTCGTGGGCACCGAGCAGCGCATCCGCCTGCACGTTCTGCCATACCTGGGCAGCCGCACCCTGGGCTCGCTTCGGCCAACGCACATCCGTGAGTGGTTGCGGAAGCTGCACGACGGGGGAGTGGCACCCGCCCTTCAGCGGGTGATCTTCGCGAACCTCTCCACCATGCTGACGGCGGCCGTCGACGACCGCCTGATCCCCGAGAACCCCTGCCGGTCGTCGTCCGTCCGCGTGCCCAAGCTCGACGTTCGGCGGATCGTTCCCTGGCCGCGCGAGCGCGTTCTCGCGATCCGCTCGGCACTGCCAGAGCGGTATCGGGCCATGGTGGATCTAGCTGGTGGGTGCGGTCTGCGCCAGGGTGAGGTCCTGGGCCTGGCGGTGAACGACGTCGATTTGATCGAGGGCGTGATTCACGTCGTGCGGCAGGTCAAGCTCATCCGCAACCGGCCGGTGTTCGCGCCGCCCAAAGGAGCCAAGGAGCGGACGGTCCCGCTACCCGAGAGCGTGGCTCGGTCGATCGAGGAGCACATCAGCCTGCATCCGCCGGCCTCCGTGACGCTGCCTTGGCGCGCTGTCGATGGAGCACCAGTGACTGCATCACTGATCTTTCACAGGGACCAGGGCCGCCCGATCAACCGCAACGATTTCAACCGCGGGGCCTGGCGCCCGGCTCTCGATGCGGCGGGCGTCCCTTTCGGTCGGGCGAGCGGAATGCACGCGCTGAGGCACTTCTACGCCTCCGTCCTCCTGGACGCGGGCGAGAGCATCAAGGCCCTGTCCGAGTACCTGGGGCACCACGATCCCGGCTTCACGCTCCGGACGTACACGCACCTGATGCCGAGCAGCGAGAAGCGGACCCGCGAGGCTGTGGACCGAGCCTTCGCGGACGGCCCGGACACCGATGACGGCCCCACGACGGCCTAGGAGGGGTGACCATGCGGGGAACCAGCAGGCCACGCCTTACATCGCCTGACTCGCCCGTCTACTGATCACCCCTCCCGCCGACCGGCGGGCCTGAGAAGCCCACGGCATCCGACCTTGTCGGGATGCCGTGGGCTTCTGTCGTCGTCGGCCGGCATCGGGTGGCCTCGGACGGTCCCGGTGTCGGCGTGTTCGCAGGCGTCGTCCCTCCTCCCGGCCGGCGCCCGACGGACGTGGCTCAGCGGGGGCAGAACTCCGCCGTGATGTCCTTGATGACGGTGTCGGCCGGGTCCAGCCAGTCGGGGGAGGAGCCCGGTGTCGGGGTCAGCATCTCGCGCAGCAGTCCGGCGGGCAGCAAACGGCCGTCGTCCGTGCGTCCTTGATCGCGGGCCGGTGTCGACCGGCCCCGCGGGTCGTCGTGGAGCGGAGTGTTTGAGCGCGAGCGGGGAAGGAGGCGGAGTGGGAGGGAGGACAGGAGACCACTGTGACCGTCCTCGCGATCTTTCTCCTCGTCATCGGGACGCTCGTGATCCTCGTCGGGACGTTTCTGATCGCCGTCGGCGCGATTCTGGTCGTCATGGGGATGGCCCTGACCGGTGTGGCCGCATACGTGCTGATCCGGCGACTTCTCGGCCGTGACCGGGAGCGATCTCACGGGTGGTGAACCGGGTCAGGAACAGACCGTGCCCGCCGCCGGGAGCCGCCCGTCCAGCAGGTAGCCGTTCACCGCGCTCTGCACGCACTTGTTCTTGCTGTCGTAGGCGCCGTGCCCCTGGCCCTTGTACGTGAGTTCGACGCCGACGCCCTTGCCCAGCGCGTTCGCCATCTTCCTGGCGCCCTGGTAGGGCGTGGCCGGGTCGCCGGTGTTGCCCACGACCAGGATCGGTGCCGAGCCGGGCGCGCTCACGTCGGGATGGTCGGCCGCGCCGCGCACGGCCCAGTCGGTGCAGCTGAGCATGCCCCAGGCCAGGAAGTCGCCGAACAGCGGAGAGGCGGCGCGGAACGCGGGCAGCTTCCGCTCCACGTAGGCGGGGGAGTACCGGGGCTTGTCGTCGGAGCAGTTGATGGCGACGTTCGCGGCGGCGAGGTTGCTGTACTCGCCGTTCTCGCTGCGGCCGTTCATCGCGTCGGACAGCAGCATCAGTATCCTGCCGTCGCCCGCGTAGGCCTGTTCCAGACCTGCGGTGAGGTACTCCCAGAAGTCCTTGGAGTACAGGGACTGCGCGATGCCGTTGGTCGCCGCGGTCTGGGTCAGCCGGCGGGGCGGAACGCCCGGGATCGGCTGGCGATCGAGGTCGCCGAGCAGCTTGGCGATACGATTCTTCACGTCCTGCGGGGTGTCGCCGACCGGACACTGGGAGACCTGGGAGGTGCAGTTCCGCGCGAAGTTGTCGAGCGCGAGCTGGAAGCCCTTGGCCTGGCCGAGCGACCCCTGCTCGGAGTTCTGCGTGGGGTCGACGACCCCGTCGAACACGGCCCGCCCCACGTGGCGCGGGTACAGGTGGGCGTACACGCCGCCCAGCTCGGTGCCGTAGGAGATGCCGAAGTAGTGCAGTTTGGCGTCGCCGAGGACCTGGCGCATGAGGTCCATGTCTCGGGCCGCGTCGGTGGTGCGCACATGCCCCAGGACCTTCCCGGAGTTCTTCTCGCACTCGGCGTTGAACCGCTTGGTATTGTTCAGGTACTGGGTGCGCTCGGCGGCGTCGTCGGGCGTCGAGTCCTGCTGGAAGTACCGGTCGAGCTGGGCGTCGCTCTCGCACTCGACGGGCGCGCTGCGGCCGACGCCGCGAGGGTCGAAGCTCACCAGGTCGTAGCGCGTGCGCAGCGCCGCGTAGTCCCCGGCGAAGGCGGGCAGCGTGGTCACACCGGAGCCGCCCGGGCCGCCGAAGTTGAACACCAGCGAGCCGATGCGCGCGCCGGGGCCGCTCGCCGTCGCCCTGATCAGGGCGATCCCGATCGTGTCGCCCTTGGGTTTCGCCCAGTCCAGGGGTGCCCGCATCGTGGCGCACTGCCACTTGCCGCCGTTCGGCAGCGGTGACGGAGAGGTACCGCCGCCCTCCGACTCGGACGGGGCCGGGCAGTCCGTCCAGTTCAGCTTCTGGTCGGTCAGGACGTCGGCGCCGGCGGCGCCGCAGCCCGCCAGCAGGGAGGACAGCAGGACGGTGGAGGCGGTCAGGGCGGCGGCGCGCAGCCCGCGAGCGTTCTGCATGCCCCCATCCTCACGCGGTAGGCGGCACCCCGCGCGGGCGCACGCCCGTCCGGGGCACAGGTGCGGCCTTTGCGGCGCCTACAGGGCGCCCTTGCGGGTGAGGTGGTTGAAGGCGAGCCAGCCCGGGAGCACGGGCAGCCACAGGGTCAGCAGCCGGAACATCAGCACCGCGGGAGCGGCCACCTCCTTGGGCAGCCCCACGGCGATCAGACCGACCGTGAGGGTCGCCTCGACCGCGCCGACACCGCCCGGCGTCGGCGCGGCGGAACCGAGTGCGTTGCCGGCGAGGAAGACGACGGCGACGCCGGCGATGCTGATCGAGGTCGAGTCGTCGCCGAACGCCCGGATCGACGCGTCCAGGCACATCACGAAGCAGGCGGTCAGCAGGAGCATGCCGCCGATGCCGGTGACCAGTTTCTGCGGCCGCTGCAGCACGTCCAGCATGCGCGGCACGACACCCGCGAAGAGTGACCGCACCCGGGTCACGACGAACTTCCGCAGGAACGGCACCGAGGTGACCACGAGCACGAGCACGGCGACCGTCAGCAGACCCGCGATGACCGTCCGGGACGGCGACAGCGACGGCGTCTTCTCGGTGCCCGTCAGATAGCCGAAGGACAGCAGCATCAGGATGTGGCAGCCGAGCCCGAACAGCTGGGACGCGCCCACACTCGCCACCGCGAGCCCGGGACGTACGCCCGCGCGCTGGAGGAAGCGGGTGTTCAGCGCCACGCCGCCGACGGCGGCCGGCGCCACGATCTTCACGAACGACCCGGCCACCTGCGCCGCCACGGTGCGCGGGAACGGCACCCGCTCCGGCACGAACCCCAGCAGCGCCATCGCCGCCGCGACGTAGCTCAGCGCGGAGAACAGCACCGCAGCCGCGAGCCAGCCCCACTGCGCGTTGACGAACAGGGTGCCGAACTGGATGTGGGTGAGCTGCGTCAGCAGGTAGTACGCGCCGATGGCGCCCGCGATGAAACTGATCAGCGTGCGGGGCCGGATCCGCTCCAGCCGGGCCGGCTCGACCGGCGCCTGCGGCCGGATCAGGAGGACCTGGTGGCGGATCTGGGTGAGCAGGTCCTCCTCGCGGGCCTCCTCCAGCGCCTCGTCGATGGCCCGCTTCTCCGCCCGCGCCTCCGCGCGCACCGCCTTCTTGTCGGGCTTTTCGAGGACGACGGGCCCGGCCTCCGCGGTGGCCGCCTCCAGCCGGGCCTGCTTGGCCTGACGGGACGCCTCCAGCACCGCCTCCCGCTCCCGGTTCGCCCGCTCCCGGCCCAGCCTGCGCAGCGTCGCGCGCGTGGAGCGCGTCAGCGCGATGGGCTGCAGCATCGGCAGGCAGTCGGCGACGGCGTCGGGCCCGAGCACACCGACCGCCGAGGCCACCGCACGCTCGGCGCCCACCCGCAGCCCCAGCGTCGTCACCAGCTGGGCGACGTCCATGCGCAGCAGCAGGTCACCCGCCGCGATCTCGCCACCGCGCAGATCGGTGAGGATCACCCGGGCCGAACCGTCCACCCGGATGGCGTCACCGGCCAGCCTGCGGTGCGCGATGCGCCGCGACTGGAGCGCCTGCACCTGGTGCCAGGTGCGGCGGAGCAGCTCGTCGGTGATCTCCTCGTCCGCCAGCGAGTCCAGGGTGCGGCCGCCGGTGTGCTCGTAGACGAGCATCACGGCGTCGGGGCCGAGCTCGGAGGTCGCGATCAGCTTGGGCGCGTTGGCGCCGGCCGCGATGGCCGCGTAGGCGAGCAGCGCCTCCTGCTCCAGGGCCTGGCGCAGCGACTGCAGACTGCTGCGGGTGGCGAACCCGCGCAGCGTGATGTTGCGCCACAGCCGGTAGAAGAAGCCCTGCGCCTGCTGTTCCCGGTCGACGACCGTGACGTCCAGGGGCGGACCGTCCTCCAGCGTGACGAAGTAGCGCCGTCCGCGGTCACCGATGTCCGCCGTCTCCGCCGTGTCCTCGCGGGAGGCGCTCACGGGGCGGAACCCGACAGTGCGCAGGCCCGCCATCAGGGTGCGCCCCGTGGGACGGACGTTGGGCGAGCCGACCGCGTAGAGCGTGCCGTAGGCGACCGACCAGCCGATCAGCAGCGTCAGGACGATCGAGAACGGTGTCGTGTAGCCGGTGACGAGCATCGAGAAGGCGTCCAGCGCCAGCACGATGTACAGCACCGCGCGCCAGCGCGGTCTTCGGGACATGCCGACGGCCGTCATGTACGCGATGACCGGGGCGAGATAGCCGTGCACCGGGTCGGTCAGGGCGTGGACGTCACCGGGGGAGGGCTGGGTCAGCGCCTCCTGGATCGAGTCCGGGGCGGCCTTGGCGACCCACAGGTCTGTGGCGAGGGTCACCCCGTGCGCGAGGACGGCCGCGAGCACGCCGTCGGCGATGCGCAGCCCGTCCCGTTTGATCAGGCGTTCGATCGCGAAGGCCACCGGGACCAGCAGGATCGCGATGCTGGACGCCAGCCCGGCGATCTTGATGAGCAGGTCGGGTGCCTGCCCGGTGCCCTTGTTGATGTCCTGTTCGAGACCGGAGGTGGTGCCGTGCGCGAACGCGGCGATCGCCAGCAGCACGGCGACGGCGAAGACGGCGACCAGCAGCCGCATGAGGTCGGAGGGGCGGTGCACGCGCGCCGGGAGCAGCGGTTCGTCGCCTTCCACCTCGTCGATGTGCGTGACGTCCGCCTCGTCGGCGGGCTTCCGGTCGGTGCCGGCGGCGCCCTCGGCGCGCTTTCCGCCCGCCTCGCCGCCGTCGCCGCGACCGGTCCGCGTGTCCGCCCCGGTGGGCACCTCACCGCCGTCCGGGCCGGCCCCGCCGTCGGTGGCGGGGCGCGACGAGACCCCAGAGGTGCCCTCCGCGTCGTCGGGGTGCACTCCCTGCTGCTTCATGATCTCTTCTTGGTCTCGTATCACCGGTCACCGCCCGCACGATGGTGGCATGCCCCTCCGGCACACGCGGGCATCAGGGTGCACATGCGGGGAAGCGCACAGTCTGCCCGAAGTGCCGCCGCCGGGCGAGGGCCGCGCACGGTTCCGAGGGCGCCGCGTTGTCGGTGGGGTGGGGCAGGATGGGACGGATGAGTCACGAAAGCCTTCCGGACGAGGGCCGCCCGGAGCGTCCGCACGACGTGCGCGGCGAGCCCGCGGACGCGCTGCCCGCGTACGCCGAGCGGGTCCTGGAGGTCGCCGAGCTGGTTCCGCCGGGGCGCGTCATGACGTACGGGGACGTCGCCGAATGGCTCGAGGAAGGCGGCCCCCGCCAGGTCGGCCGGGTCATGTCCCTGTACGGCGGCGCCGTCCCCTGGTGGCGCGTGGTGCGCGCCGACGGGGTACTGCTCCCGGGGCACGAACTGCGCGCGCTCGGCCACTACCGCGCGGAGGGCACGCCTCTGAGGGAGGCGGGCAGAACGGCCGACGGCCATGTGCCGCGCATCGACATGAGGCGGGCCCGGTGGGACGGCGGCGTACGTGCGGCAGGTCACACCTGACAGCTTCCGCCATGGGAGCGGCCGCCGGGGAGTCCTCGCCCCGTACGGGCGAATCGGGGCACGCCCGGCGCATGCCGTACGTTCGTGCGTCGAGGGACACACGTGACGGCAGAGCCGGGAGCGAAGGAGAGGAAGTCCTGCTTCCGTACCGGGCCCGGGCGTAGCGTCTGCTGCGCGTGTCCCCCTCACCCCGCGGTCACCCCCGGCCACCCGCGGCCGTCCGCTCGCGCGGTATCGCCGCGCACCCCGAGCGACACCCCAGCACACCCACCAGGACCGGCGAACCACGTGAGCTCCTCTTCCTCCACCAGGCACCTGACGCACCCCCGGGTGCGCCAGGGGAACCGTGGCACCTACCGGCTGGTGCGTACTCCGCCGGCCCGGCCGGGTCCCCCCCGTCTGGACGCCGCACAGCGCGCCGTGGTTGACCACGGGACCGGCCCGCTGCTCGTCCTGGCCGGCCCGGGCACGGGCAAGACCACCACCCTCGTCGAGTCCGTGGCCGCGCGCACGGAGCGCGGCGGCGACCCCGAGCGCATCCTCGTGCTGACGTTCAGCCGCAAGGCTGCCGTCGAACTGCGCGACCGCATGGCCCTGCGCGTCGGGGCGGCCCGCGCCCCCCGGGCCACCACCTTCCACTCGTTCTGCTACGCCCTGGTCCGCGCCCACCAGGACAGCGACCTGTTCGTGGAGCCGATGCGGCTGCTGTCCGGCCCCGAGCAGGACGTGACCGTACGGGAGCTGCTGGCCGGCCAGCTCGACCTGGAGGGGCTGGGCCTCGCACACGTGCGCTGGCCGGACGAGCTGCGCGCCTGCCTGACCACCCGCGGGTTCGCCGACGAGGTCCGCGCGGTCCTCGCCCGCAGCCGTGAGCTGGGGCTGGACCCGCGCTCCCTGGAGGCCTTCGCCCGGCGCATCGGCCGCCCCGACTGGCAGGCCGCGGCGGCCTTCCTGGCCGAGTACCTCGACGTCCTCGACCTGCAGGGCGTGCTCGACTACGCGGAACTCGTCCACCGCGCCGTGCTGCTCGCCCACCGCCCCGGCGCCGCCGAGGCGCTCGCCGCCCGGTACGACGCGGTCTACGTCGACGAGTACCAGGACACCGACCCGGCCCAGGTGCGCCTGCTGCACGCCCTGGCCGGCGGAGGCCGCACCCTGCTCGCCTTCGGCGATCCCGACCAGTCGATCTACGCCTTCCGGGGCGCGGACGTGAATGGCATCCTCGAGTTCCCGCAGACGTTCCCCCGCGCGGACGGCCGCCCCGCCCCCGTGCAGGTCCTGCGCACCTCCCGCCGCTCCGGCTCCGCGCTCCTGGCAGCCACCCGGCTGCTCACCCGGCGTATGCCGCTGACCCGGCTGCCGGCCGAGAAGGTGCGCGCCCACCGCGACCTCACGCCCGCCCGGGACGGCGGCCGCGTCGACGTCCACACGTACCCGACGCCGGGCACGGAGCTGGACAACATCGCCGACATCCTGCGCCGCGCCCACCTGGAGGACGGCGTCCCCTGGCAGGAGATGGCCGTCCTGGTACGAGCCGGTGCCCGCACCCTGCCGGCGGTGCGGCGCGCCCTGACGGCCGCGGGGGTGCCGGTGGACGTGGACGGCGACGACCTGCCGCTGCGGCGCGAACCGGCGGTCGCGCCCCTGCTGACGGCGCTGCGCGCCGTCGCCGCGGCGGAGGCGGCGCGGCGTCCCGGAGCGGACCGGCGCGCCGTCCCCGGGGAGCAGGATCCACCCGGCCAGGTGGACGCCCGGCCGGCGCAGGACACGTCCGGGGAGCCGGAGCAGGACACCTGCTGGCTCGACACCGAGACGGCCCTCACCCTGCTCGCCTCGCCCCTCGCGGGTATGGACGCCGCCGACCTGCGTCGTCTCGGCCGCGCCCTGCGCGACGAGGAGCGGGCCGCGGGCAACCCGCTGCCGCCCCCCTCGGACGACCTGCTCGCGCGGGCGCTCGCCGAACCGGAACGGCTCGTCGCGCACGACCCCGTGTACGCGCGGGGCGCCCAGCGCCTCGGCGCGCTGCTCCGCAAGGCCAGGGAGCGCCTGGCGGGCGGTGGCTCGGCGCAGGAGGCGCTGTGGGACCTGTGGGAGGGCACGCCGTGGCCCGCCCGGCTGGAGCGGGCGGCCCGGCGCGGCGGCGCGGCCGGCCGCAACGCGGACCGCGACCTGGACGCCGTGTGCGCGCTGTTCGCGACCGCGGCCCGCGCCGAGGAACGCACCGGCGGCCGGGGCGCGCTGAACTTCCTGGAGGAGGTCGAGGCCGAGGACATCGCAGCCGACACGCTCACCCGGCGTGCGATACGCCCGGACGCCGTGCGCCTGATGACCGCGCACCGCGCCAAGGGCCTGGAGTGGCGCCTGGTGGTCGTGGCCGGCGTCCAGGAGGGCCTGTGGCCGGATCTGCGACGCCGCGGCTCCCTGCTGGAGGCCGACCGCATCGGCCACGACGGGCTCGCCGCGCCGCTCACCCCCGGAGCGCTGCTGGCCGAGGAGCGCCGCCTGTTCTACGTCGCCGCCACCCGCGCGCGGGAACGGCTCGTCGTCACCGCGGTGAAGGCGCCCGCGGACGACGGCGACCAGCCCTCGCGCTTCCTCACCGAACTCGGCGTCGAACCCAGGGACGTCACGGGCCGCCCGCGCCGTCCCCTGTCCGTGGCGGCGCTGGTGGCCGAACTGCGCGCCACGACGGTCGACCCGCGCGTGTCGGACACCCTGCGGGAGGCCGCCGCCCACCGGCTGGCCCGGCTCGCGGCGCTCGCCGACGACGACGGCCGTCCGCTGGTGCCCGCCGCGCACCCCTACCGTTGGTGGGGCCTGGTCGAGCCCACCGAGAGCAAGGTGCCGCTGCGCGACCGCGACCAGCCCGTGGTGCTGTCCGGAAGCGCCCTCGACCAGCTCGCGAACACCTGCTCCCTGCAGTGGTTCCTCGGCCGCGAGGTGAAGGCCGACGCCCCCGCGAGCGCCGCGCAGGGCTTCGGCAACGTGGTGCACGTCCTCGCCGACGAGGTCGCCTCCGGACGCACCCCCGCCGACCTCGCGGTCCTCATGGAGCGCCTGGAGACGGTCTGGAACGCGCTCGCCTTCGACGCGCCGTGGAAGTCGGCGCAGGAGAAGGAGAGCGCCCGGGTCGCCCTCGAGCGCTTCCTGAAGTGGCACGTGCTGGAGCGCACGGGCCGCACCCCGGTGGCCGGCGAGCACGACTTCGACGTCACCCTGGCGGCGGGCGAGTACCAGGTGCGCGTCCGCGGTTCCATGGACCGGGTGGAGGCCGACGCCGACGGCCGCGCCTACGTCGTCGACTTCAAGACCGGCAAGCAGGCGCCCACGTCCGCCGAGGTGGCCCGCCACCCGCAGCTCGCCGTCTACCAGCTCGCCGTCCGCGAGGGCGCCGTCGACGAGCTGTTCGACGGGGACCGGCCCGGACTGGGCGGTGCCGAGCTGGTCCAGCTGCGCCAGGGCGCCGCGAAACGGGACGGCGGGGAAGTCCTGCCCAAGGTGCAGGCGCAGGAGCCGCTGTCGGGCGAGTGGGTCGGCGAGCTGCTGGCCACCGCCGCCGGGAAGGTGCTCGACGAACGGTTCACACCGACGGCCGGGCAGCACTGCGCCCACTGCTCCTTCCGGGCGTCCTGCAGCGCGCGGCCGGAAGGGCGGCACGTGGTGGAGTGAGCGGAGCGGGCGGGGGTGCGGGCGGGCCCGGCCCCGGGGTGACGCATCGCACCACAGGCCCCGACCTGGGCTTCCTCCCGCCGTGAGGCCCGCGGGGGGCCGCGCTGTCAGTGCCCGGGGCTAGCCTCTTGGACGTGCCAGCCCGTATCACCGATCCCGAGCAGCTCAAGGAGCTCCTCGGGATCCCGTTCACCCCGGAGCAGACGGCGTGCATCACCGCGCCGCCCGCCCCGCAGGTGATCGTGGCCGGCGCCGGATCCGGCAAGACGACCGTGATGGCGGCGCGTGTGGTGTGGCTGGTCGGCACCGGCCAGGTCGCCCCCGAGCAGGTCCTCGGCCTGACCTTCACCAACAAGGCCGCCGGCGAACTCGCCGAGCGCGTCCGCAAGGCGCTGGTCAGGGCGGGCGTCACCGATCCGGAGGCCATCGACCCGGACAACCCGCCCGGCGAGCCGGTGATCTCCACCTACCACTCCTTCGCCGGCCGCCTCCTGACCGACCACGGTCTGCGCATCGGGCTCGAACCCACCGCCCGCCTGCTCGCCGACGCCACCCGCTACCAGCTCGCCGCGCGCGTGCTGCGCGAGGCCCCGGGACCCTACCCGGCGCTGACCCGCTCCTTCCCGGACCTGGTCAGCGACCTGCTCGCGCTCGACGCCGAACTCGCCGAGCACCTCGTGCGCCCGGAGGACCTGCGCACCTGGGACGCCGGGCTGCTCGGCACCCTGGAGGGCACCAGGCTCAGCAACGCCGACCTGCGCAAGGTCCCCGAGGCGGCCGCCGCCCGCCGGGAACTGGCCGAGCTGGTGCTCCGCTACCGGGCCGCCAAACGCGAGCGTGACCTGCTCGACTTCGGCGACCAGATCGCGCTCGCGGCGCGGCTCGCCCGGCTGCCCGAGGTCGGCCGCGTGCTGCGCGAGGAGTTCCGCGTGGTCCTGCTGGACGAGTACCAGGACACGTCGGTCGCGCAGCGCATCCTGCTGGCCGGCCTGTTCGGCGGCGGCACGGGCCACCCGGTGACCGCCGTCGGCGACCCCTGCCAGGCCATCTACGGCTGGCGCGGCGCCTCCGTCGCCAACCTCGACGACTTCCCCGAGCACTTCGCGCACGCCGACGGCCGCCCCGCCACCCGCCAGGCGCTGAGCGAGAACCGCCGCAGCGGCGGCCGCCTCCTCGACCTCGCCAACGGCCTCGCCGAGCCGCTGCGCGCCCGGCACGCGGGAGTCGAGGCGCTGCGTCCCGCCCCCGGTGCCGAACGCGACGGCACGGTGCGCTGCGCGCTCCTGCGCACCCACGCCGAGGAGATCGCCTGGCTGGCCGACTCCGTCGCCCACCTGGTGCGGACCGGGAAGGCGCCCGGCGAGATCGCCGTGCTGTGCCGCACGGCCACGGACTTCGCCGAGATCCAGGGCGCGCTCGTCGCCCGTGACGTCCCCGTCGAGGTGGTCGGGCTGTCCGGGCTGCTGCACCTGCCCGAGGTCGCCGACCTCGTCGCCGTCTGCGAGGTCCTGCAGGACCCCGGCGCCAACGCCTCCCTGGTCCGCCTGCTGACCGGCCCGCGCTGGCGCATCGGCCCCCGCGACCTCGCCCTCCTGGGCCGGCGGGCGAGACTGATCGTCGCCCGCGCGCGCCCGGACGCCGGCGACGACGCCGACCGGCGGCTCGCCCAGGCCGTCGAGGGCACCGACCCGGCGGAGGTGATCTCGCTCGCCGACGCACTCGACACCTTCCTGGAGACGCCGCTGGACGGCGGGGGCGACGACGGGCTGCCGTTCTCCGCGGACGCGCGCGTGCGGTTCGCCCGGCTGGCCGCCGAACTGCGCGACCTGCGCCGCTCACTGGCGGACCCGCTGATGGACGTCCTGCACCGCGTGCTCGCCGTCACCGGACTGGAGGTCGAGCTGTCGGCGTCGCCGCACGCCCTGGCGGCCCGCCGCCGCGAGACCCTGTCGAACTTCCTCGACGTGGCCGCCTCCTTCGCCGCCAACGACGGCGAGGCGACGCTGCTGGCCTTCCTCGGCTTCCTGCGCACCGCCGCCCAGTACGAGAAGGGCCTGGACAACGCGCTGCCGGGCGGCGAGAACACCGTCAAGGTGCTCACCGCCCACAAGTCCAAGGGCCTGGAGTGGGACGTCGTCGTGGTCCCCGGCCTGGTCACCGGGACCTTCCCCAGCGGCCAGGGCCGGGAGAAGTGGACCGCCCAGGGCAAGGTCCTGCCGCACGCCCTGCGCGGCGACGCGGACACCCTGCCCGACGTCGCCGAATGGGACGCCCGCGGTATGAAGTCCTTCCACGAGGCCATGAAGGAGCACCAGCACACGGAGGAGCTGCGGCTCGGCTACGTCACGTTCACCCGCCCCCGCTCCCTGCTCCTCGGCTCCGGCCACTGGTGGGGCCCCACCCAGAAGAAGCCCCGCGGCCCGTCCGCCTTCCTCGCGGTCCTGTACGACCACTGCGCGGCCGGGAACGGCGAGATCGAGGTCTGGGCGGACGCGCCGGAGGAGGGCGAGGAGAACCCGGCCCTGCACCAGGAGGCCGCCGACCGGCTCTGGCCCCTGCCCCTGGACGACGCCGCCCTCGCCCGCCGTCGCGCGGCCGCCGCGACGGTCCTCGCCCACCTGGAGGACCTGGCCGGTTCCACGGACGGCCACCCGGCGGCCGCGCACGACCCGGCCGACCACGGCGACCCCGACTGGCCCCCGCCGCCGGAGGACGACGCACCGCCCCACGACGCGACCGGCCCCTTCGCGGGCGATCCCCACCCGGACGACCCGTTCGCCGCCGACCCCTTCGACGGCGACCCGCTCGACGCCGACCCCTTCGACGCGGACCCGTTCGAAGGCGATCTCCTCGACGCCGACCCCTTCGCCGGTGGCCAGGACGCCCCCTTCGACGCCGCCGCCGAACCGTACGGCGCGGAGGCTCCCGAGGACTTCCAGGGACGCGGCGCCGCGCAGGGCGCCCCCGCTCGCGACGGCACGGCGGACGCCGGCACCACGGGCACGGGCACCCCTGTCGGGGACGGCCCGGCCCGGGAGCACCCCACCGGCCGGGGCGACGCCCGGACGGGCGGCCGCCCGAGGGTCCCGCACCAGGCGACGGCCCCGGACGACCACACCGCCGTGCCGCCCGCACGCCCCCACCCGCACCCAGTGGAACCGGATCCCGCACCGCTCACCCCGGAGGAGGCCCGCACCGTGGCCTCCTGGGACCGCGACCTCGAAGCGCTCACCGGGGAGCTCCGGCGCGCACGGCAGGGCGTCACCGACGTGCCCCTGCCGGTGACGCTGACCGCCACGCAGCTGCTGCGCCTGGCCGCCGATCCGGACGGGTTCGCCAGGGAACTCGCGCGCCCCATGCCGCGCCCCCCGCAGCCCGCCGCGCGCCGGGGCACCCGCTTCCACGCCTGGATCGAGTCACGCTTCGACGAGCTGACCCTGCCCCTGCTGGAGCCGGAGGAACTGCCCGGCAGCGATGCGGAGATCGCCGACGAGCGCGACCTCGAAGCTCTCAAGGACGCCTTCGAGCGCACCCCGTACGCCCACCGCACCCCCCACCGCGTCGAGGCCTCCTTCCAGCTCGCCCTCGCCGGCCGCGTGGTCCGGGGCCGCATCGACGCCGTCTACAAGGAGGGCGAAGGCGACGGGGTGACGTACGAGATCGTCGACTGGAAGACCGGGCGCGGCGGCAGCGCCGACCCGCTCCAGCTCGCCGTGTACCGGCTGGCCTGGGCCGAGCAGCAGGGTGTGCCCCTGGAGCGCGTCACGGCGGGCTTCCTCTACGTCCGCACCGGCGAGGTCGTACGGCCGCAGCGCCTTCCGGACCGGGCCGCGCTGGAGCGGCTGCTCCTGGGGGAGCCGTCAAGTGCCCCGTGGTGTGACATACCGCCCGACGAGGGCACCGGCACGGGCCGATAGGCTCGGGAGTATGAGCCAGACCCCGGACAGCGCCGTCCGCGCGTACATCGAGCAGCACCGTGCCGCCTTCCTCGACGACCTCTCCGAGTGGCTGCGCATCCCCTCGGTGTCGGCGCAGCCCGACCACGGGCACGACGTACGGCGCAGCGCCGACTGGCTCGCGGCCGAACTGAAGGAGACCGGCTTCCCGACCGCCGAGGTCTGGCAGACGCCGGGCGCCCCGGCGGTCTTCGCCGAGTGGCCCTCCGACGACCCGCACGCCCCCACGGTCCTGGTCTACGGCCACCACGACGTGCAGCCCGCCGCCCGGGAGGACGGCTGGCACACCGAGCCGTTCGAGCCGGTGGTCCGCGACGGGCGCCTGTACGCGCGGGGGGCGGCCGACGACAAGGGCCAGGTGTTCCTGCACACACTCGGCGTCCGCGCGCACCTCGCCGCCACCGGCCGCACCTGCCCGGCCGTGCACCTGAAGCTGCTGATCGAAGGCGAGGAGGAATCCGGCTCACCGCACTTCCGCGCCCTCGTCGAGAGCCGGGCGGAGCGCCTGGCCGCCGACGCGGTGATCGTCTCCGACACCGGCATGTGGTCCGAGGACACCCCCACGGTGTGCACCGGGATGCGCGGCCTCGCCGAGTGCGAGATCCGGCTGCACGGCCCCGACCAGGACATCCACTCCGGCTCCTTCGGCGGCGCCGTGCCCAACCCGGCGACCGCCGCCGCCCGGCTCGTCGCCGCCCTGCACGACGAGAACGCGCGCGTGGCGGTCCCCGGCTTCTACGACGGTGTGGTGGAACTCACCGACCGCGAACGCGAGCTCTTCGCCGAGCTGCCCTTCGACGAACAGCAGTGGCTGCGCGCCGCCAGGTCGCACGCCACCCACGGCGAGAACGGGTACACCACCCTGGAACGCGTCTGGGCCCGCCCCACCGCCGAGGTCAACGGCATCGGCGGCGGCTACCAGGGTCCCGGCAGCAAGACGGTCGTCCCCTCCACCGCGATGGTGAAGCTGTCGTTCCGCCTGGTCGCCGGCCAGGACCCGGAGCACATCGAGAAGGCCGTCCGCGCCTGGGCCGCCGAACAGCTGCCCGCCGGCATCCGGCACGACATCGTGTTCGGCTCGGCGACGCGCCCGTGCCTGACGCCGCTGGACCACCCGGCCCTGCAGTCCGTGGTCCGCGCCATGGGCCGCGCCTTCGAGCAGCCGGTCCGCTTCACGCGCGAGGGCGGCTCCGGACCCGCCGCCGACCTGCAGGAAGTCCTCGGTGCCCCCGTGCTCTTCCTGGGCATCTCCGTCCCGTCCGACGGCTGGCACGCCCCCGACGAGAAGGTGGAGCTCGCCCTCCTCCTCAAGGGCGCCGAGGCCAGCGCCTATCTGTGGGGCGACCTCGCGGAGCACTGCCGCCATGCGCCGTGACGTGCGGGCACCGTCCGGACCGGTGTGCCGCGGGAGGCACACTGGACAGGCCGTCCCGTACCGCCGGACCCCGCCGGACGTGGTCGCCTCCCGCCGTACGTCCCACTGAACCGCCGCCGAAACCACCGCTGCACCGGGGGAGTTGGAAGCACTCGTGACCACCTGGACCGACCACAACGCCGATCTACCCGTCTCGCTGACCGCGCCGAGCGGCATCGACCGCGCCGCCCACCACCGGCTCGACGAGGCCTGGCTCGCCGCGGCGTGGAGCCACCCCACGACCCGCTGCTTCGTGGTCTCCGGCGGTCAGGTCCTCCTCGACGAGACGCCCGACGGGCGCACCGAACTCGTCATGACGCCGTCCTTCGAAGCCCCCCTGACCGAGGCGCACCGCTACTTCCTGGGCACGGACGCGGACGGCGTGAGCTACTTCGCCCTGCAGAAGGACTCGCTGCCCGGCCGCATGGACCAGTCCGCCCGTCCGGCGGGGCTGCGCGAGGCCGGCCTGCTGCTGTCGCCCCGGGACGCCGGCCTGATGGTGCACGCGGTGGCGCTGGAGAACTGGCAGCGCCTGCACCGCTTCTGCTCCCGCTGCGGCGAGCGCACCGTGATCGCGGCGGCCGGCCACATCCGGCGCTGCCCGGCCTGCGGCGCGGAGCACTACCCGCGCACCGACCCGGCCGTGATCATGGCGGTCACCGACGACGAGGACCGCATTCTCCTCGGCCGCCAGGTCCACTGGCCGGAGGGCCGATTCTCCACGCTCGCCGGCTTCGTCGAACCGGGGGAGTCCATCGAGCAGGCGGTGCGCCGGGAGGTCCACGAGGAGGTCGGCGTCGCCGTCGGCCAGGTCGAGTACGTCGCCAGCCAGCCCTGGCCGTTCCCCTCCAGCCTCATGCTCGGTTTCATGGCGCACGCCACCACCACCGACATCGACGTCGACGGTGACGAGATCCACGAGGCCCGCTGGTTCTCCCGGGACGACCTGGCCGCCGCGTTCGACTCCGGTGAGGTGCTGCCGCCGTACGGCATCTCGATCGCGGCCCGCCTGATCGAACTCTGGTACGGCAAGCCACTGCCGACGCGGAGCGTGTGACCCGGGGACACCGTGCGACCCCGGGACGCACGCAACCCCCGATCGGCCGCGGGGCCGTCGGGGGTTGCGTGCGGGGGCGGGGGTCAGGCGCCGAGCGCCTGCTTCACCTGGGCGAGGCTCGGGTTCGTCATGACGACCTCGGCGCCTCCCTGGGCGGCGATCACCCGGACCGTCGGCACCGTCTGGTTGCCGCCGTTCGCCTTCTCGACGAACGCCGCGGAGTCCGGGTCCTGCTCGATGTTGATCTCGTCGTACGCGATGCCCTCGCGGTCCAGCTGGCTCTTCAGCCGGCGGCAGTAGCCGCACCACGTGGTGCTGTACATCGTCACAGTGCCCGGCATGTCTCTCGCGCTCCTCGTCAACGCTCGGCGATGTCTGTCGTAACGGTGCGAACATACGGGACGGGGACCGCATTCCCGCGGGGGGTATGCGGTCCGGCGTGACCCTCGCCGCATCCGGCGGCCCCTACGCCGTCCGTGCCGTTACCCCTTCCCCGCCGCCACCAGCCGTATTGGTACGACCGCCCGGGCCCGCCTGTGGACAAGCCGCTCACCCGTCCCGGGCGACCTGGCAGCATGGCTGTGTGACAGCAGCAACGCACTCCACGCTCTTCCCGCACGTACCGGACTCGGCCGACGCGGTGCTCGACGGGCTCGACCCCGAGCAGCGCGAGGTCGCCACCGCCCTGCGCGGTCCGGTGTGCGTCCTGGCGGGCGCGGGCACGGGCAAGACCCGGGCGATCACCCATCGCATCGCCTACGGAGTGCGAGCCGGGATCCTCCAGCCCTCCAGCGTGCTGGCCGTCACCTTCACCAACCGCGCCGCCGGCGAGATGCGCGGCAGGCTCCGGCAGCTCGGCGCGCACGGCGTCCAGGCCCGCACGTTCCACTCGGCCGCCCTGCGGCAACTGCAGTACTTCTGGCCGAAAGCGGTCGGCGGCAGCATGCCCCGGCTCGTCGACCGCAAGATCCAGCTCGTCGCGGACGCGGCCGCCGCCTGCCGCGTCCGGCTGGACCGTGGCGAGCTGCGGGACGTGACCGCCGAGATCGAGTGGTGCAAGGTCACCCAGACCGTCCCCGCCGACTATCCGCCCGCCGCCGCGAAGGCGGGCCGGGAGACCCCGCGCGATCCGGCGGAGATCTCCCACCTCTACTCCGCCTACGAAGACCTCAAGCGCGAGCGCGGGGTCATCGACTTCGAGGACGTCCTGCTGCTGACGGTCGCCGTCCTGCAGGACCGCCAGGACATCGCCGAGCAGGTCCGCGCCCAGTACCAGCACTTCGTCGTCGACGAGTACCAGGACGTCAGCCCGCTCCAGCAGCGGCTGCTGGAACTGTGGCTCGGGGGCCGCGACAGCCTGTGCGTCGTCGGTGACGCCAGCCAGACGATCTACTCGTTCACCGGAGCCACGCCCGACCACCTGCTCGACTTCCGCACCCGCCACCCGGGTGCCACCGTGATCAGGCTGGTCCGTGACTACCGCTCCACCCCCCAGGTCGTCCACCTCGCCAACGGGCTGCTCGCCCAGGCCCGCGGCCGCGCCGCCGACCACCGGCTGGAACTCGTCTCGCAGCGGCCCTCCGGACCCGAGCCCGTCTACACCGAGTACACGGACGAGCCCGCCGAGGCCGAGGGCGCCGCCCGCCGCATCCGTGACCTCATCGCCTCCGGGGTGCCCGCGAGTGAGATCGCGGTGCTGTTCCGCACCAACTCCCAGTCCGAGACCTACGAGCAGGCCCTCGCGGACGCCGGCGTGCCGTACCAGCTGCGCGGCGCCGAGCGATTCTTCGACCGTCCGGAAGTCCGCAAGGCCGGCATCGCCCTGCGCGGCGCCGCCCGCTTCGGCGGCAACGACTCCCTGCTCGACGACGTCGTCGACCTGCCCTCCCAGGTGCGCGCCGTGCTGTCCGGCGAGGGCTGGACGCCGCAGCCCCCGGCCGGATCGGGAGCCGTCAGGGAGCGCTGGGAGTCGCTCGCCGCCCTGGTCAACCTCGCACAGGACTTCGCCGCCGCCCGGCCCGGCGCCACGCTCGGCGACCTCGTGGCCGAGCTGGACGAGCGGGCGAACGCCCAGCACGCCCCGACCGTCCAGGGCGTCACCCTCGCCTCCCTCCACTCCGCCAAGGGACTGGAGTGGGACGTGGTCTTCCTGGTCGGTGTCGCCGAGGGCATGATGCCGATCACCTATGCCAGAACCGACGAGCAGATCGAGGAGGAGCGCCGCCTCCTCTACGTCGGTGTCACCCGCGCGCGCGAACGGCTCCACCTGTCCTGGGCGCTGGCCCGATCACCGGGCGGCCGTGCGAGCCGCCGCCCCAGCCGCTTCCTGGACGGGCTGCGGCCGGGTTCCACCGCCACGGTCGGCCGTACCGGCCCCGGGGGCACCGGAGGGATCGAGCGGGGCCTCCCGGCGGCGGCGGGAGGGACGGCTCAGGTGGTGCGCCGCAGCCGGCGCACCCCGGCGCGCTGCCGGGTCTGCGGCCGCACGCTCACCGACGCGGGTGACATGAAACTGATGCGCTGCGAGGACTGTCCCTCCGAGATGGACGAGGGCCTCTACGAGCGGCTGCGCGCATGGCGGGCGGTGCAGGCCCAGCGCAGCGGACAGCCCGCCTTCTGCGTCTTCACCGACAAGACGCTGATGGCGATCGCCGAGGCCACCCCCGACGACGAGCGGGAACTGGCGAGCATCCCGGGGGTGGGCATGCGCAAGCTCAGGCGCCACGGAGCCGATGTTCTCGCCATCTGCGCGGGCCGGGACCCGGGACAGGAAGAGGACGAAGGCTGACGCCAACTCGTCGAAAAAATAGTTTGCGCACGCCCCGGCAATCCCCATAGGTTCTTGGTCACGGGGACAGCGGCCTTCCTGAGGCCCTGATTCCGTGCTGTACTTGCACATCCGAACGACCGGTTCACCACCGGTCCGTGAGACGCCGAGAGGAGGCGAGCCCCATGATCAGCATCAAGAGCAGCTTCTTCAGCACCGCCAAAATGACCGATCGCCCGGCCGTCTCCCTGTGCATGCTCGGCGCCTCGTTCCAGGGCACCGGTCTGTCCGGCATTCGTGCCGTGCGTCCGGCGTCCTCCGTGTCTCCCGCGGGCCTTCCCGTCCGCGAGCGCGACGAGCGACCGACCGAGGCACTGGAAGCAGTAGAGGCACAGGCGCAGGCCTATGCCTTTGCGGCGACCGGTGCCGCAAACCGGAAGCAGACGACGCAGCACCACCTCATGTGGGCCATCCGTGGGCCAGAACCCTGGAGTGATCCAGCCTGATCGCCGATCAGGCCGGCGCCTTCAGGGCCGCGGAACCCCACCCGGGATCCGCGGCCCTTCTGTTTTCCCCGAACGGGGACGACGGCGCGAAGGGGCCTCGGGACAAGAAAAGAACCCGGTACCAAGCCGACACCCGGCCAACCGGCCGGACCGACCAGACGAGGAAGACGACCCGTGCAACTCGAAGCGCACGCCCCGTCCGTACCGCCTTCCGAAACGATCCCCCCGCCCGGCCTCACGGAGGACTCCACCTTGATCCCGCTCACCGCGCTCACCGCGCTCGACGACGCCATCGAGAACCTCGGTGTACCCGTCCCGTGCCGGTCCTACGACCCGGAGGTCTTCTTCGCCGAGTCGCCGGCCGACGTCGAGTACGCCAAGTCCCTCTGCCGCACCTGCCCGCTGATGGAGGCCTGCCTCGCCGGCGCGAAGGAGCGGCGTGAGCCCTGGGGCGTCTGGGGTGGCGAGCTGTTCGTCCAAGGTGTCGTCGTCGCCCGGAAGCGGCCGCGCGGCCGCCCGCGGAAGAACCCGGTCACGGCATGAACACCACAGGAACGATCGACCGTCCCCTCACGCACGACCCCCAGAAGCAGGCCCCGATGAAGCCGTCCGCCAGCGAGCCCGCGGGCTCCGCGACCGAAGACGTCACCACCACCGGCGCGAACGAGTCGCGTCAGAACAGGACCCGAGAGATGCAACTCATTCCAGAAGCCCTGGCCCGTGCGCATATGGAAGCCCGGCTGCAGGAGGCCGAGCGGGAACGCCCGGCCGTGCGTCTGGCGGTCGCCCGCCGGATGCAACGCCGTGCCGAGCGTGCCTCGATGCGCGCCCGCCGGGCCCTCGCCATCGCGGTGATGCAGTAACCGGGCGCACCGCCGCGCGGTGGCCGCCCGATCGGGAAGGCAAGCAGTTCCTCACACGGGGGCCGGTCCGGCCGAACGGACCGGCCCCCGCGGTGCGTCGCGGCCCGGCCGGCCGCCGCGGAGTTATCGTCACCGGGTGACGAGTCTTCCCGGAGGCGACGAGCACGGCGGCTCCGCCCCGCCCCCACGTACGCCGTGCGCACGCTGCGGCACCGTGTCGGAAGGGCCCCGTGTCACCTGGACCTGTTCCGTGGAGAACGGCGTGCGCCGCTACTTCTGCGACCGCTGCTCCCGCGACAACCTCAGGTCCATCGAGGGCCGCCTCGACTCGGCCTGGTGGTAGGGCCCGCTCACGCCCCGGCGGCGGACTGCTCGTCCGCGTCCGCGACGAAGCCGGGCAGCCAGTCCTCCAGCTCCTGCCGCAGCCGCACGGTCGACCCCAGCTGGCACAGGACGCCGATCGTGCTGAGCGTCACCCGGTGGATGAGCAGGTACGCGGGCGGCAGGTTCAGGTGCCTGGCCAGCTGGTAGGCGGGGGACCGGGGGTCGGCGATGCGTGCCGCCTGGCTGCGCATCCAGCCGCGCGTGAAGGTGAACTCCTCCGCCCGGGCGGGCTCGATGATCGGCAGCAGGTAGTCGAGCACGGCGCCGGGGTCGAGCACGACCGACTCCTTCACGAACCCCTCCGCCCGCAGCATGTCGTAGACGGCCTCGGCCTCGCCGTCCAGCGTCCTGCGCAGTGACTGGCCGATGGGCTCCGGCAGCCCGCCGGGCAGGCGGTCGACCGTGCCGAAGTCCAGCACGCCCAGGCGCCAGTCGTCCGCACCGCCGGGTCCCCCGGGCAGGAGGCGGAAGTTGCCCGGGTGCGGGTCGGCGTGCAGGAGGCCGGTGCGGGCCGGGCCGGAGAACAGGAAACGGGCCAGGAGCTGGCCGGCGCGGTCCCGCTGCTGCGGGGTGCCGTCCGCGATCACCTCCGACAGCGGGATGCCGTCGATCCACTCGGTGACCAGGACCTGCTCGCTCTGGTGGACCACGGCCGGCACGACGACGTCCGGGTCCCCGGCGAACTCCTCCGCGTGCAGTTGCTGGGCCTGCGCCTCCAGGCTGTAGTCCAGTTCCTCCGACACCCGGTCCTTGAGCTCGGTGATCAGGGGCTTGACATCCATGCCGGGGATCAGCGGGCCCAGCAGGCGGGCGAAGCGGCTCAGCTGGTTCAGGTCGGACAGCAGGGCCTCGCCGGCGCCCGGGTACTGCACCTTCACGGCGACCTCGCGGCCGTCGTGCCAGACCGCCCGGTGCACCTGGCCGATCGAGGCAGCCGCGGACGGCTTGTCCTCGAACTCCTCGAACAGCTCCCGCCAGTCCGCTCCGACGCGTTCCTCGAGGACGGCGTGCACGGTGCGCGTCGGCATCGGCGGCGCCGCCTCCTGGAGCTTGGTCAGCGCGGCCCGGTAGGGGCCGGCCACCTCCTCCGGCAGCGCCGACTCGAAGACGGACAGGGCCTGCCCGAACTTCATCGCCCCGCCCTTGAGCTCACCGAGGACCTTGAACAGCTGCTCGGCCGTGCGCTGCTGCAGTTCGCGGCCGACGATCTCCGCGGACTCGCCGACGATGCGTTTGCCGAGTCCCCAGGTCGCCCGCCCGGCGAACCCCAGCGGGAGCGCGGCGAGCTTGGCGGTACGGGTGACCGCCTTCCGCGGAAGATCAGACATGCGCCCTCCAATTACCAGCAAGCCGTGCCGTCCCTGTCCGACGGCGTGGCTCCGGCGACGGCCGTTGCCCGGCCATTGTCTCGTGTGGGGCGCCCTCTTTTGAGGTGTGTTCCCTCTCAGCTTTCGCGGCCGATCCGCACGGACACCCGGGGTGAGGCCACAACGGCCTGGCACGCCAGTTCATTCCGGGCACGGACGTCTCCCAGCGGGCCCCCGCGCTGGACGGCGATTCCCCGTCGAGGAAGGCGAGCGCGTGTCCGGCCGCCAGTCCGGCGACGGTCGTGGCGAGGGCCAGGTCGCAGGGCGGTACGGGGCGCGGCCTGCCGGAGCGCCACTGGGCCACCAGGCGCGGCCAGGCCGCGTCCCGGTCCGCGCGGTGCCGGTGGAGGCAGCCGGCGCAGCCCGTCTCCCCGGGCAGGACCAGGGGACCCACCACTCCGGTGCCCTCCACCACACCGGCGTGCAGGTGAGGTGTGCCCGACGCCACCAGGTCCTCCGTGGCCGACGGGTCGGGGGCGTGCACGGCGACGTCGTCCCGCGAGGCGAGGACCACCAGGGAGAACCCCGCCTCCTCCCCCTCTCGGCCGGCCCGGGGTGCGTGACGCCGCGGGCGGGCCGGTGCCACCCGGCGCACGGCACGGCGCGCGGCCTCGTCCCGGCGCTCGCCCACGCTGTCCGGGACGAGCCCACCCGGCGCGACGTCCCACGGCTCGACGCAGCCGACGTCGCGCACGTCGACCTCGCCGACGCCGGCACCGGAGAGAACGGCGGCCACCGTCGCGCCCACCCGGCCCGCGCCCCTGACCTGCACGCGCAGGCCCCCGCGGGCGGCCAGTCTGCCGATCGCCTCGCCCGGTGCGCGTGCCGTGAGGGACAGCGTGGCGAGGTCGGGGCGCAGCCGGTCCATCACCTCGCCCCTTGCGCGCAGGGTGTCGGCAGCCGCCCCGCCTCCCCGCGCGTCGTCGAGGAGGCCGGCGCCGGCCAGCCGTTCCACGAGAGCGTCGACATGGCCCTCGGGCAGGTCCATGCGGTGGCCTTCCTCGCGGAGCAGGGGAAGCCCGCGGGTGCCGTTCAGCAGGTCCAGGAAGCTGCCCGTCGCCGTGTCCATCGGGCCCAGCGTCATGGCGTGCGCCGGGGTCATCCCGAACTGGACGGTGTTGAGGTCGCGCCAGCCGCGCCTGAGCGCGGGTTTCACGATCGGATGCATGTCAGGCCCCCGTAGCCCCGATGGATGAGTCGGTCGCGTATGCCACGTCCCGTGCCGGGGGAGCGGTCCACGCTCCGCCGGCGACTGCCAGGATGCACGGTCCGGCCGGCCGGTGCCGGAAGTTGTCCACAGGTGGGGGATGTTCGTCCTACGAATCGGACGCCAGGTGGGGGAACGGCACGGAACCCACCCGGAGCCGGGACTTCCGCCCGGTGCAGCGGGTAACGTCGGGGCGTGTCCGCCGACCCACTGCACCGCGCCGGAACGCCCCGTCGCGGCACGACCAGTCCGCCGCCCGGCTCCGCCGCGACCAGCGCGATCGAGGTGCGCAGGAGCACCCGCCGCCGCAGGACGGTCTCCGCGTACCGCGAGGGCGACCGCACCGTCGTGCTCATCCCCGCCCGGATGTCCAAGGCGGAGGAGCAGCGCTGGGTGAGCGTCATGCTCGACAAGCTGGCCGCCCAGGAGAGCAGGCGGACGCTGGGCGACGCCGGTCTGACCGAGCGCGCCGAGCGGCTGTCGGCCCAGTACTTCGACGGCCGGGCCAGGCCCGCCTCGGTCCGCTGGGTCACCAACCAGAACACCCGCTGGGGGTCGTGCACCCCGGCCGAGGGCAGCATCCGCCTCTCGCATCGCCTGCAGGGGATGCCCGATTACGTCGTCGACTACGTCCTCCTGCACGAGCTGGCGCACCTGCTCGTGCCCGGCCACGGCCCCGACTTCTGGCGTCTCCTGGAAGCCTACCCGCGCACCGAGCGTGCCCGGGGCTACCTCGAGGGCGTGGCCGCCGCGGGGCGGCTGCCGCATCCGCCGGGCGGGCGCGACGAGTGACCGTGCGTCCCGGCGGCGCCCTCGGCACGGCCGGACCGGCGGTGTGTACCGGGTCTGTACCGACTTCATCCGGTGTCGGAATTTGCCGTTAGCCTGGCGCGACGCACTCGCACTCGGGATGGGGGACGGTCGTTGCGCATGCCCAGAGAATTCCAACGCGGCCACAAGGCCAGGATCAGTGACCTCACCGCGGGCACGGATCTGTACGTAGGCGTGCAGATCTCCGGTCCCGGACTGACCTTCGACATCAGCTGCTTTGGTCTCGACGCCGAGGAGCGGCTCTCGGACGACCGGTACTTCGTCTTCTTCAACCAGCCGAAGTCCCCGGAGGAGGCCATCCAGCAGTTGGGCCCGCAGGCGGGCGACACGGAGTCCTTCCGGGTCACGCTGGACCGCGTCCCCGCGCAGATCCAGAAGCTGTCGTTCACGGCGACCCTCGACGGCGCCGGGCAGATGTCGCAGATCGGCCCCGGGTACCTGCGCGTCGTGGCCGGCGGCGAGGAGGTGGCCCGCTACTCGTTCAGCGGCTCGGAGTTCTCCACCGAGCGGGCCGTCATGCTGGGCGACTTCTACCTGAAGGACGTCTGGCGGTTCGCCGCCGTCGGGCAGGGCTTCGACGGCGGTCTCGAGGCACTGCTGAAGCACTTCGGCGGCGAGGTGCTGGAGGAGGAGAGCCCCGCCCCGCGGCAGGACCCGCAGCCCGAAGGCACCCCTGAGTTCGCCCCGCCCGCCCGGAACGCCGCCCCGCCCGCGTTCGGCGTGCCGTCCGGACCGCCGGCCCCCGTACCGGCCCCCGCTCCCCAGCCCACCGCGCACACCTTCGCGCCGCCCGCCGGGGCCGGCGCGCCTCCGCCCCCGGCGCCCGCGCAGCCGGTCCACGCCGCGCCGACCATCGTGGCGCCCATGACCCCGCCGGGCGGCACCGTCCCGCCCCCGGCCCCCGGACACCCCGGCCCGCCCCCGCCGCCGCCCTACGGCCAGACCCCGCCCCCGCCGCCGGGCTACGCCCAGCCCCCGGCGCCGCCGGCTCCGGCAGGGGCGCCCGGCTACGGGCAGCCCACTCCGCCGCCCGGCTACGGCGGGCCCACCGCGCTCCCGGGCCACGGGCAGCCGCCGTTCGGCCAGGTCCCGGGCCATCCCGCGCCGTACGGCGCCCCGCAGGGCGCACCCCAGGGCGCCGGTGTGGCCGCGGCGCTGCAGCACTTCAAGGAGACGCCCACCGGTCGGCGCTGGACGCCGCAGAACGGCAAACTCGTGCGCGCCGACCTCGGCACGGACGGCCGGCCCGTGCTGGCCCGCCAGGGCAGCATGGTGCTCTACCAGGGCAAGGTCGACTTCAGCTACAAGGGCGCCGGGTTCGCCGGCCGGGTGGTGGGCAACGCCACCGGCCAGGAGATGCAGCTGATGCGCTGCACGGGCCAGGGACAGGTGTTCTTCGCGGAGGACTCCGCCCACCTGCACCCGGTCGAGCTCCAGGGGGACGCGATCTGCGTGTCCGCGGACAACGTCCTCGCCTTCGACGAGAGCCTCCAGTACGAGGTCCGCCGGATCGAGGGACACGGCATCCCCGGAGGCGCCCTGTTCACCATGCAGTTCCAGGGGACGGGGACGATCGTCGTCAAGACGCACGGAGCCCCCGTGGTGCTGCCCGTGACACCGACGACGTTCGTCGACTCCAACGCCGTCGTCGCCTGGTCCGCCGCCGCGCAGGTCATCGTCTCCAGCCAGGTGCGCATGCGCCGCAACGCCTACCCGGGCCACACCGGGGAGGGCGTGAACCTCCAGTTCCGGGCCGCGCCCGGCCATTTCGTCGTCGTCCAGCCGTACGAGGTCTGAGGGAGCCCGACATGAACCAGCCGCTCGCGGGCCACGCCCCCGCACCCGTCACCGCCCGCATGGAGAACCACGGCAGCCACATGCTGAAGGTGGCCATGCAGACCGGCGACGACCTGCTCGCCCGCGTGGGGTCGATGGTCGCCTACGAGGGCTTCATCCAGTACGAGCCCAACCCGCCGGCCGTGCGCCAGGTGGCGCGTGACTGGATCACCGGCGAGGGCGCGCCCCTGATGAAGTGCTCCGGCGACGGCCTGCTCTACCTCGCCGACTACGGCGCCGACGTCGTCGTCATCAACCTGGCCGGAGACGCGATCTCCGTCAACGCCACCAACCTGCTCGCCTTCGACGCGAGCCTGCAGTGGGGCGTCGAGCGGGTGAAGGGACTCGCGAAGTTCGCCGGGCAGGGCCTGTGGAACACCAAGATCTCCGGGCAGGGCTGGGTCGCGCTGACCTCCCGGGGCAAGCCGATCGTCGTCGACTGCGGCGGCGGCGAGGACGAGACCTATGTCGACCCCGACGCGCTCGTCGCCTGGTCGCCGAACCTCAAGGTGAAGGGCAAGCGCAGCTTCAAGGCGCAGTCGCTGATCGGCCGGGGCAGCGGCGAGGCGTACCAGATGGCCTTCTCCGGCCAGGGGATCGTCGTCGTCCAGCCCAGCGAGGACAGCACCGACCGCCTCCGGATCCGGGGCTGAGGGGGAGCCACACCACCATGCAGAGCCCGCTTTTCGCCTTCAACGACATCCAGACCCAGGACCGCTGGAGCCTGCAGAACGAGCAGATGCTGCGCGTCGTCCTGGACGGCCACGACGACGTCCTCGCCCGCAAGGGCACCATGGTCGCCTACCAGGGCCTCGTCGAGTTCGACGCCGAGTACCGCAGCCACGGCCAGGCACGCGCCCGCGCGCACACCGGTGAGGGCCTGGACCTCATGCGCTGCCACGGGCAGGGCACGGTCTACCTCGCCAACCTCGCCCAGCACGTCCACGTCATGGACGTCGAGCCGGACGGCCTGACGGTCGACAGCAGTTACGTCCTCGCGATGGACTCCTCCCTGCACCACGAGGTCATCGCCGTCGACAGCCTGTACGGCATCTCCGGCTCGGGGAAGTACCAGCTCAACATCACCGGCCGCGGCAAGGTCGCCCTGATGACCTCGGGCGCGCCGCTGATGATGCAGGTGACGCCCGACCGGTACGTCAACTGCGACGCGGACGCCATCGTCGCCTGGTCCACCGGGCTGCGCGTGCAGATGCAGGCGCAGACGCACGCCTCCGGGGTGTGGCGGCGCCGCGGCAGCACCGGGGAGGGCTGGGAACTCAGCTTCATGGGCAGCGGGTTCGCGCTCGTCCAGCCCAGCGAGCTGCTGCCGCCGCAGCACGCGCAGATCGGGCAGGGCCTCGCCGCGCAGTTCGGCATGGGGCAGCAGGGCGCACGGGGGAACAACCAGGGGAACGTCTGGAGCTGACCGCCCGCGGCGGCGCCCCGAAGAACGAACGAACGTGCCGAGGGGGGAGAGGCGAGCGCGGTCGCCTCTCCCCCCGGCAGGGGGTCAGAGCCGTGCCCGGGTGGCCTCCAGCAGCCGGACGACGGACTCGTCCGCCACGCCGGCCACCTCCTCGTACCGGTACCAGCGCAGGTCCAGCGACTCGTCGCTGATCGCCTCGACGGCTCCGCGCGGCGCCAGCGCCGCGTACTGCACGTCCAGGTGCCAGGCGCACGGCGTGTGATGGCGGTCCAGGCGCACCGGGCCGCCGGGCAGCAGGGACAGTCCCGTGATGCCCGACTCCTCGGTCGCCTCCCGCAGGGCCGCCGCCGCCAGCGTGGCGTCGACCGGCTCGCAGTGGCCGCCCATCTGCAGCCACATGCGGATCTTCCTGTGCAGAGTCAGCAGCACCCGGCCGCGCTCCGGGTCGACCACCATGGCGCTCGCCGTGATGTGACCCGCCGCACAGGACTTCCACAGACCGTCCGGATGGCTCTCCAGGTGCTCCAGATAGTCCTGGCGCAGCTCCTGCTGGTCCTCATACCCCTTCAGGACGAGGACCGCGTCGTCGTGGAGGCTCACTCGGCGCCGTCGCCCCCGGTCTCGCCGTCGTCCTTCTTCCGCAGGTCCGGCTTGGCGGAGCCGTCGGCCGCCTCGCCGAGCATCCTGTCCAGCTCGGAGAAGTCCAGGTGCTCACGGTGCACGAAGCCGTCGGGGTCGTCCAGGTCGGTGGCCGTCGGCAGCATGTCCGGGTGCGACCAGAGGGCGTCGCGCCCGTCGATCCCGCGCGCGTCCGTGAGCGAGGCCCACAGGCGGGAGGCGTCACGCAGCCGGCGCGGACGCAGCTCCAGGCCGATCAGCGTCGCGAACGTCTGCTCGGCCGGGCCGCCCGAGGCACGGCGGCGGCGCAGGGTCTCCCGCAGCGCGTCGGCCGACGACAGGCGCGGCTTGGCGGCCGCGTGCACCACCGCGTCCACCCAGCCCTCGACGAGAGCCAGAGCGGTCTCCAGGCGGGCCAGGGCGGCCTTCTGCTCCGGCGTGTCCTCCGGCTGGAACATGCCCTGCTGAAGGGCGTCCTGCAGCTGCTCCGGGTTCTGCGGGTCGAACTGGCCGACCACGTCCTCCAGCTTCGCCGTGTCGACCTTGATCCCTCGGGCGTAGCCGTCGACCGCGCCGAACAGATGCGAGCGCAGCCACGGGACGTGCGCGAACAGGCGCTGGTGGGCGGCCTCCCGCAGGGCGAGGTAGAGCCGCACCTCCTCCTGCGGCACCCCGAGATCCCTGCCGAACGCCTCGACGTTCGCCGGGAGCAGCGCGGCCTTGCCGGCCGGGCCCAGCGGCAGGCCGATGTCGGTCGAGCCGACCACCTCGCCCGCCAGCACGCCGACGGCCTGCCCGATCTGCGTGCCGAACATGGCGCCGCCCATGGAGCGCATCATGCCGATCAGCGGACCGGCCATGGCCTGCATCTCCTCCGGCAGCACGTCGCCCATCGCCATGCCGACGCGCTCGGCGACCGGGTCGACGAGCTCCTGCCACGCGGGCAGGGTCGCCTCGACCCACTCCGCGCGGCTCCACGCCACCGCGGCGGCGGAGCCGGACGGCAGGGGCGTGACGTCGTCCAGCCACAGGTCGGCCAGCCGGACGGCCTCCTGGACGGCGGTGCGCTCTGCGGGACCGACGCTGGCGTCCTTCGTCCCGTCCGGGGTGCCCTGGGAGACGGTCTGGCGGGCGATCTGCTTGGCCATGTCCCAGTTCACCGGGCCGCCCTCGTAGGAGAGCATCTGCCCGAGCTGCTGGAACGCGGCGCCCAGGTCGGTGGGGTTCAGCGACCCGAACATGGCTGCGAGCGGATTGTCGGCGCCGGGCCCGCCAAGGCCTCCGGCACCGGGCAGCCCGAAGCCGAACGGGTTGGCCGGTCCCTGCCCACCGCCGCTCTGCTGGTCCTTCTCCTTGCCTTCGTCGCCGTTCTCCGGCTCCTCCGGCGGAAGGCCGAATCCGAATGGGGTGTCACTCACGGGGTTCCTCGGCTGGTAAGGCCACCGGTTCTCTCCGGCGGCGCGGCTGCCCGACAACACCACCCAGCGTAGACACCACGGACGGTCAGGGCCTCGGTGCTCCGCCGACCGATCGCCTGCGGCAGGATGGATGCCACCTGGTACGTACGCCTCACTCGCGCTCGTACCGAAGACAACCGCTGGAGACGCCCGGTGAGTTCCCCAGATCCGCAGGTTCGCGCAGCGCGAAACCACACAAGTACTCCCGCCGTGCGCGGGCCCGTCGTCGCGGTCACCGGTGCCGCGGCCGGAGTGGGCGCGCTGCTCACCGAGAGGCTGGCCGCGTCGGACTTGATCAGGCAGGTCGTCGCCATCGACGAGCGGCGCGGGGAGTGCGCCGCCGCGCAGTGGCACATCCTCGACGTGCGCGACCCGGCGATCGCGGACCGGCTGCGCGGCGCGGACGTGGTGGTCCACCTGGCGCTCGACCTGGATCTGGAGACCGACCCCGCCGCGCGGACGGCCTACAACGTCCGGGGGACGCAGACCGTGCTGACCGCCGCCGCGGCGGCCGGGGTGCACCGCGTGGTGCTGTGCACCTCGACCATGGTGTACGGGGCGCTGCCGGACAACGAGCTCCCGCTGGCGGAGGACGCGGAGCTGAGGGCGACCGCCGAGGCGACGGGTGTCGGGGACCTGCTGGAGGTCGAACGGCTGGCGCGGCGCGCCCCCCGGGCCCATCCCGGGCTGAACGTCACGGTGGTCCGGCCGGCGCTGCTGGTCGGCGGCACCGACACGGCTCTGACGCGGTACTTCGAGTCGCCCCGGCTGCTGGTCGTGGCCGGGTCGCGGCCGGCGTGGCAGTTCTGCCACGTGGAGGACCTGTGCAGCGCGCTGGAGTACGCCGTGCTGGAGAAGGTCGACGGCGAGCTCGCGGTCGGCTGCGACGGGTGGCTGGAGCAGGAGGAGGTCGAGGAGCTCAGCGGCATCCGCCGCATGGAGCTGCCCTCGGCGGTCGCCCTCGGGGCGGCGGCGCGGCTGCACCGCATCGGGCTCACGCCGTCTCCGGCCGGGGACCTGGCGTACACGATGTACCCCTGGGTGGTGAGCGGGAGCCGGCTGCACGACGCGGGCTGGCGTCCGCGGTGGACCAACGAGGAGGTCCTCGCCGAGCTGCTGGAGGAGGTGTCCGGCAGGCACACCGTCGCCGGGCGGCGCCTCGGCCGCAAGGACGCCACGGCGGCCGGGGCCGCGGGGGCGACGGTGGCCCTCCTGGGCGCCGCCGCGGTGGTGCGGCGCGCACGCAAGGCGCGGCGCCGCATCTGAGGGACGGGCCGGCTGTTCCACGCTGTCGGCGGCGTGCGGCACGATGGGGGCATGGCATCCACCAACGACCACCCGGGCGAGCAGGCCGCGCCGGACCCCGTCAAGCTGATCGGGATCCGGGAGACGCCCCTGTCCCTCGACGAGGTCTTCCGGGCCGTCGGTGACGACGCCGCCGGTGGCACCGCGCTCTTCGTCGGCACCGTGCGGAACCACGACGGCGGTGCCGAAGTCGACGAGCTCGGCTACTCGTGCCATCCGAGCGCCGAGGCCGAGATGCGGCGCATCGCCGAGAAGGTGGTCGCGGACTTCCCCGTGCGGGCCCTGGCGGCGCTGCACCGGGTGGGGGACCTCCGGGTCGGGGACCTCGCCGTCGTCGTGGCGGTGTCCTGCCCGCACCGGGGCGAGGCCTTCGAGGCCTGCCGCCGGCTGATCGACGACATCAAGCACGAGGTGCCCATCTGGAAGCACCAGAGGTTCTCCGACGGCACGGAGGAATGGGTCGGCGCCTGCTGACCCCGGGCCCGGCCCGTTCCCCCGATCCGGGCGCGGCACCTCGGGTTGCGTAACCGCACCCCCGGCGTGAGCGTTGTCACTGCGGATGGTTAATCTGCTGATCAGCCAGTGGGGTAGTTGCTTTGGGGTCGGGAGGTCGGCATGGCCGCGCTTGCCTGGTTGCTGATTCCGCTTATCGCCGCGATAGGTGCCGGTCTGTGGGGCAGCTGGGCGAACCGCACCCGCAGGGCGCGCGGCGACGGCCCCGAACTGGACGGCTACGCCCGCTTCTGCGAGGCCATGGAGCGCTCGCACTCCGGCACCTGACGCCGCGGCCCTGACGGTGTTCCGACAGGCACGTCCCGTACTGTCGACTCATGCCACGCCGCACCGCGACGATGCTCGCCTCGACCCTGATGCTGATCGCACTCCTGTGCGCGGGGGTGTTCCTCCCCGTGCCGTACGCGGAGATGTCCCCCGGACCGACGGTCAACACGCTCAGCGAGCACGACGGCGAACCGGTGCTGCAGATCTCCGGACGCGGGACCTACCCCACGACCGGGCACCTCAACATGACCACGGTCCGGGTCACCAGCGCCGACTACCGGATGAACCTGGTCGAGGCCGTCTACGGGTGGCTGGCGCACGACAGCAAGGTCGTCCCGCACGACACGCTCTACCCCGACGGCAAGACGGAGGAGCAGTCGACCCAGGAGAACGCCGAGGAGTTCAGCCAGTCCCAGGAGAGCGCCAAGGTCGCGGCCCTGAAGGAGCTCGGCATCCCGGTGCGGTCCTGGGTGATCGTCTCCACGGTGATCAAGAACACGCCGGCCGAGGGCAGGCTGCACGCCGGTGACGTCGTCAAGGCCGTCGACGGGACGGCGGTGAAGCAGCCCGGAGACGTCGCCAGGCTGGTGACCAGGCGCAAGCCCGGCCAGGACGTCGTCTTCACCATCGTCCCCGCCAAGGACCAGGCCGCCGCGGAGAAGGCCCACCGGACGGCGACGGCCAGGAAGGACGTCACCATCACGACGGCCCAGTCCCGCGACAGCGGGCAGAAGCGGGCCATCGTCGGGATCTCCGCCGGGACGGACCACACGTTCCCGTTCACCATCGACATCAAGCTCGCCGACGTCGGCGGCCCGAGCGCGGGCCTGATGTTCGCGCTCGGCATCTACGACAAGCTCACCCCGGGCAGTCTGACCGGCGGGAAGTTCGTGGCCGGCACCGGCACCATCGACGACCAGGGCAAGGTCGGCCCGATCGGTGGCATCGAGATGAAGACCGTCGGCGCGCGCGACAAGGGCGCCCAGTACTTCCTGACGCCCGCCGAGAACTGCGCGGCCGCCGCCGAGGACACCCCGGCGGGTCTCCGGCTCGTCAAGGTGGGCACCATCCACGACGCCCTCGGCGCGCTGGCGGACATCCGCTCCGGGAAGACCGCCGACCTGCCCACCTGCACGGCGAAGGGCTGACGGCCACGGCACCCGGTGACGGGCGCGGGCACGTCCCCGCGGCGCGGTGACGGGTGCGGACACGGCCGTTCGGCGCGGTGACGGTCGTGGGCGCGTCCCCGCCGCACCGGCCGACGGGCGCGCCGGCGTGCTGACCGCACCGGGGGCGCCCCCCGCCGGGAGCGCCCCCGGACGTGCACACCGGCCGCCGGGCTCAGTCCTCGAACGTCGCCGCCAGGGCCTCCGCCAGTCCCGGCACCAGGTCCGGGCCGGTGAGGACCTCCGTCGCGGAGTCCTTCTCGCGCAGCCGCAGGGCCGACTCGCGCGCGCCGTCCCGCAGGACCGCCACCGTCATACGGACCTCCTGCCGCTCGGGGTGTTCCGCCACCCACTGGGCCAGTCTGCGGTCGTCCAGCCCCTGCGGGACCTGCGCCTCGGCCGACGGCGGCAGCATCAGCCGCTCGACGGTCAGCGCGCAGCCGACCACGGCGTCGGGCCAGGCGATCGTGCCGAGGAACTCGTCGAGCGGCCGCTCCGCCGGGATCTCGTCCTGCTCGATCGGGGTGAGACCGGTGGTCTCCGGTGCGTCGCCCAGGCCGAGCTGTTGCGCGAGAGCGGGTTCCTGGACCCGCAGCCGCGCGGTGTCTACGAGGGCGAAAAGGCGAGCGGGCTGGTCCCAGCCGAGGCCGGAGGCGTACTCGTCGATCTCGAGTACGGCCCGGGTGAGCGGGTTCGCTGCCATGGGAGTGTTGGACATGGTCACAATCCTGCCTCGTTCCCGCCCGGAATCGGGAACCGAGTAAACGGTGAGTAAGTTGCATAGGTGTGGGCCCACGAACAGGGGGGCGCACGGAGGGTCCGCGAACCCGAGGGCCTGACGGATCAACAGCGAACTTCGAGGTGCGCACCTTGGCTTTCCAGATGCCGGACCGCGGCGGAGGCCCGACGGGGCCGCGGATGAGAGCGGGCCGCCCGTCCCGGACGGTCCGGAGCCTGCTGATGACACTGGGCGTCCTGGCCGTCCTCGGCATGGCGTTCACCATGTTCGCGGGCTTCTGGACGGACTGGCTGTGGTACCGGTCGGTGCGGTACTCGTCCGTCTTCACCACCACGCTGTGGACCAAGATCGGGCTCTTCTTCGTCTTCGGTCTGCTGATGGCGGCCGCGGTGGGCGTCAACATCTGGCTGGCGCACCGGCTGCGGCCTCCGCTGAGCGCCATGTCGGCGGAGCAGCAGAACCTCGACCGCTACCGGATGGGCATCTCGCCCTACAAGAAGTGGCTGCTCCTCGGGATCACCGCGCTGGTGGGGCTGGTCGCCGGCGCCTCGGCGTCGAGCCAGTGGCGGACCTGGCTGATGTGGGTCAACGGCGTGCCCTTCCACCACAAGGACCCGCAGTTCCACCTCGACGTGGCCTTCTACGCGTTCGAGCTGCCGTGGTACCGCTTCCTGCTCGGCTTCGGCTTCGCCGCCACGATCCTGTCCGTCATCGCCGCGGCGCTCACGCACTACCTGTACGGCGGGCTGCGCGTGACCAGCCCCGGAGCGCGCGCCACGGCCGCGGCGACGGGGCACCTGTCGGTGCTGATCGGTGTCTTCGTCGCCCTGAAGGCCGTCGCCTACTGGCTCGACCGCTACGGGCTGGCGGTGAAGTCCAGCGACTTCAAGGCGACCGGCAACTGGACCGGCCTGAGGTACGTCGACGCCAACGCCTACCTGCCGGCCAAGACGATCCTGTTCTGCATCGCCGTCATCTGCGCCCTGCTGTTCTTCGCCACCCTGTGGCGGCGCACCTGGCAGCTGCCGGTCATCGGCTTCGGCCTCATGGTGCTCTCGGCGATCCTCATCGGCGGCCTGTACCCGGCGATCGTCCAGAAGTTCCAGGTGCAGCCCAACGAGCAGGCCAAGGAAGCCCCGTACGTCGAGAAGAACATCACGGCGACGCGTGAGGCCTACGGCATCGACGACACCAAGGTGGCCGACTACCCGGGCGCCAGCACCACCAAGGACCTGACCAGGCTGCGCGACGACGCCACGAACGTGGGCAGTGTCCGGCTGATGGACCCCAACGTCGTCTCGCCGACGTTCCAGCAGCTCCAGCAGGTGCGCAACTACTACGGGTTCCCCTCCAACCTCGCCGTCGACCGCTACCGGACCAAGGACGGCAAGGTCCAGGACACGGTGATCGGCCTGCGCGAGCTGAACCTCAGCGGGATCCCCAAGCACAACTGGATCAACGACCACTTCCGCTACACCCACGGCTTCGGCGTGGTCGCGGCCAAGGGCACCGAGGCCGACTCCGCCGGCCGACCGGTCTTCACCGAGTACGACCTGCCCTCCAAGGGCGAGCTCGGCGACTACCAGCAGCGGGTCTACTACGGCGAGAAGACCACGCAGTACTCGATCGTCGGCGGTCCGCAGAAGGAGATCGACTACTCCGACGACAGTGGTGAGAAGACCACCAGCTACCGGGGCAGGAGCGGAGTGGACCTCTCCGACCCGGTCAACCGCGCCGCGTACGCGGTGGCGTTCGGAGAGCCGCAGATCCTCTACTCCGGAGCGATCGGCGAGGGTTCCCGGATCCTGTACAACCGCACGCCCAAGGACCGCGTCGAGGCGGTGGCCCCCTGGCTCACCATCGACGGCGTCCCCTACCCGGCGGTGGTCGACGGGCGGATCCAGTGGATCGTCGACGCCTACACGACGACGAACGGCTACCCGTACGCCTCACGCACCACCCTGGGCGACACGACGACCGACTCGCTCACCGCAGCCAACAACCAGCGGGTGGTGGCCCAGCAGAACCAGGTCAACTACATCCGTAACTCGGTGAAGGCCACGGTCGACGCCTACACCGGCGAGGTCAGGCTCTACCAGTGGGACACCGGGGACCCGGTGCTGAAGACCTGGATGAAGGCCTTCCCCGGCACGGTGAAGTCGAAGAAGGCCATCTCGCCGGCGCTGATGGCCCATCTGCGCTACCCGCAGGACCTGTTCAAGGTGCAGCGCGAGCTGCTGACCCGGTACCACGTGCAGGACGCGCAGACGTTCCTCAGCGGCAGCGAGGTGTGGCAGATTCCGGACGACCCGACCAACAAGTCGGGCAACGCGGTGCCGCCGTACTACCTCAGCATCAAGATGCCCGGTGAGTCGGCCCAGGCCTTCTCGCTGACCACGACGATGACACCGAACGGCCGCGACAACCTGAGCGCGTTCATGTCGGTCAACGCCGAGGCGGGGACGGCCGACTACGGCCGGCTCACCATCCTGAAGCTGCCGACCGGGAAGACGATCGACGGCCCGAAGCGGGTGCAGAGCCAGTTCAACTCCGAACCGGCCATCGCGGAGTCCATCAGGCTGCTGAAGGGCGGCGACTCGGACATCGAGTACGGCAACCTGCTCACCGTCCCGCTCGACGGAGGACTGCTCTACGTCGAGCCGGTCTACGTCCGCGGCGGCGGGCTCAAGTACCCGCTGCTGCGCAAGGTGCTGGTGACGTACGGCGGCAACACCGCGTTCGAGAACACCCTCGGCGAGGCCCTCAACAAGGTGTTCGGCGCGGAGGGTTCGGTCACGGAGCCACCGGGTACGGGCGCCGGCAACCCGCCGCCGCAGGGCAACCCGACGGTCCAGCAGGCGCTGAAGGACGCCCAGAAGGCGTTCGACGACGGTCAGGCCGCCCTGAAGAAGGGCGACTGGCAGGCGTACGGCCAGGCGCAGAAGGACCTTCAGGAGGCGCTGAAGCGGGCCGCGACGGCGCAGTCCCAGGCCGATCAGGGCGGCGGCAAGAACGGCGACGGGGCCGCGGGCCAGGGCGCCGGCAAGGGCGGTACCGGCTCAAGTCCGAGTCCGGCCGCCGGCACGAGTGCGCAGGGCGGCCGCGCTCCCCGCAGCGGCTGACCCCCGCGGTGCCCGGCCGCTGCGAGCGGTGACGAAGGCCCGGTTCGGATTCCGGAGGGAATCCGAACCGGGCCTTCGTGGTATGCGAACGCATGTCCTTGACGTTCCGGACGCCGCGCCGCTGTGGGGAGTTGGGCGATATGTGTTTGACTTGTCTCTCTGTGGGCATGTCGACAAAACGCTGAAGTGACCTCACTGGCTGCGGTATACCAGGTGTACCCGGGTTGCAGGTGGTGCGACGATGGACGTTATGGGGGACAAGGCAACTCTGTTCGAGACAGGGCGATTTGTGCGGGCTTCCGATCCGGAGCGGACCGTGGGCGAGACCGGCGACGAGGCCGGTGAGGCTGCCGACGAGGCGGCCGAGGAAGTGCGTCAGCGGCTCGCTGCGGAGGCCGGTGACGTCGAGGCGATGAGCGTCCTCGGGTCCATGCTGCTGCGCCGCGGCGATCTCGACGGAGCCGAACCCCATCTGCGTGCCGCCACCGCGGCCGGTGACCGGGCCGCCGCCAACAACCTGGGTGTCCTGCTGCACCAGCGCGGATACGCCGACGAGGCCGCCGGCTGGTGGCGCATCGCCGCGGTCGCCGGGTCGGCCGCCGCCGCGCACGCGCTCGGCCGGCACCACCGTGAGCGGGGCGACGAGCCGGCCGCCGGGTACTGGCTGCGCCAGTCCGCCGAACAGGGTCATGTGCTGGGTGCCTACGCGCTCGCCGACCTGCTGGAGCACCGCGGCGACGGCGCGGCCGAGAAGTGGCTGCGGGTCGCCGCCGAGCGCGGGCACCGGGAGGCGGCGTACCGGCTGGCCCGGCTGCTGGACCGGCGGGCCGCCGGCGGCTGCGAGACCGATGACGGCGCCGAGGAGGCCGAGCAGTGGTACCGGCAGGCCGCCGCGCGCGGTCACCGCAGGGCCGCGCTGCACCTGGGGGCGATCCTGGAGAAGCGGGGCGACCTCAAGGAGGCGGGGCGCTGGTACCTGACCTCCGCCAAGGACGGCGAGCCCCGGGCCGCCTGCGCGCTGGGGTTCCTGCTGCGCGACGCCGGCGACACCGACAGCGCCGCCGTGTGGTGGCTGAGGGCCGCACAGGACGGGGACGGCAACGCGGCGAACGCGCTGGGCGCGCTGCACGCCGAGCGCGGGGAGACGCAGACCGCCGAGCGCTGGTACCGGGCCGCGATGGACGCGGGCGACATCAACGGCGCCTACAACCTCGGCCTGCTCTGCGCCGAGCAGGGGCGCAACGCGCAGGCCGAGCAGTGGTACCGGCGTGCCGCCTACGCCGGGCACCGGGAGGCGGCGAACGCCCTGGCGATCCTGCTGCTGCAGGTCGGGGACACGACCGGGGCGGAGCCCTGGTTCTCCAAGGCCGCCGAGGCCGGCAGCGTCGACGCCGCGTTCAACCTGGGGATCCTCTACGCCGGGCGGGGCGAGGAGGGCGAGGCGCTGCGGTGGTACGAGCGGGCGGCGGCCGCCGGACACACCGAGGCGGCACTGCAGGTGGGCATGGCCCGGCTGCGCGAAGGGGACGAGCCGGCGGCGGAGCGGCACCTGCGGTGCGCGGCCGGCGGGGGAAGCGCGGAGGCGGCCTACCGGCTGGCGACCGTCCTCGACGCGCGGCGGCCCCCGGCGCCCGCGCACGAGCTCGGTGAGCCGGCCGTGCCGGCGAAGACCGAGTGCGAGGAGTGGTACGAGCGGGCGGCCTCCCAGGGTCACCGGCGGGCGCAGGTGCGGGTGGGGATGCTCGCCGCCGCGCGGGGCGACGTCGTCGAGGCGGCGCGGTGGTACCGGGCCGCCGCCGAGGCGGGGTCCCGGAACGGGATGTTCAACCTCGGGTTGCTGCTGGCCCGCGAGGGAAGCGAGCCGGAGGCGGCGATGTGGTGGACCCGGGCCGCCGGCGCCGGGCACGGACGGGCGGCGCTCCGGCTGGCCCTCGTCTACGCGCGGCGTGGAGAGCTGGACGAGGGGCAGCGGTGGGCCGACCGGGCCGTGTCGCTGGGGCCGGCGGCGGTGGCGGAGCGGGCGGCGCGGCTGAGGGACGCGTTGCGTGAGGAACTGTCCGCCTGAGCGCGGCCACGGAACCGGCCGGGAGTGCGTGACGCGGCGCCCGCCCCGTGCCCCGGGCACGGGGCACGGGGCCGGGCGGTCCAGCGGTGGCCGAGGGGCTCGAGTGGGGGGATTTGCTTCTGCCGTGGGTGGTGACGTAACGTTGCATTCATCGACGCGGGGTGGAGCAGCTCGGTAGCTCGCTGGGCTCATAACCCAGAGGTCGCAGGTTCAAATCCTGTCCCCGCTACTGAAGGCCGAAGGCCGGAGTCAAGGATCAGGCACCAGCCGCAGACCCAGGCGATCAGCTCCCCCAGCGTTGCGTACGCATACGAGTAGGAGGACCCGGAGACCGGGATGGTGCC
>NZ_JBSFNN010000060.1:24484-41478 GCF_053587115.1 Streptomyces sp. NPDC003697 | reverse complement strand
GGGACCGAGCAGTTCCAGCGCGTTCTCCCAGCGGAACCTCGGCGGGATGTACTCGGGCTTCCGGCCGGTGCGGCGAATGGGGGGTACCCCCTGCTCGAGCGGAGCCGAGAGTTCGGGGGAGCGTGCCGGGCGCCGCGACGGGGCGAACGTCGCCTGTCGCGGCACCAGCTGTTGCGGGGCTCGCGGTACCGGGCGCGTGGGCCGTCCCGGAGCGTGTGCAGTGCGGCGCCGGGGAGCTGCTTCCGGGATGCGTGGGACGGCGCCGGCCGGACGCGGCGGCACCCGGGATTCGGCTGGAAACGCGCTCTCCGCTGCGTCCGAAACCCGCTCCCGGCGCACGCCCGGTGAGCCGGTTCGGCGGTCGTCGTGGGGTGCGGAACCGCCCCGGTCGTTTCCTCGGCACGCGGCAGCGGGTGAGGGCAACGCCCCGGGAGCCGTCCGCCATCGTGTTCGCGGAGCCGCGTGGGAGGTGGGCGCGGGACGACGGTGACGCCGGGTGGGCCGCCCGCCCGCGTCCGGGACTGTGGTCAGTCAGGGAGCTAGGGACTGTGGGCCGGCCCCTGGGGTGTCTCCCGCGGGCGGAGACCGGTGGTCCGCGCGGACATGCGTGAGGGGGGCGACCACGTCCGGTGGTCGCCCCCCACAGCTCGGTCGTGAGGAACCGTCCGGCGGGCTCAGTGGCCCTGCTCGTCCCGGCGGCGCTGCCAGCGCTGCTCGATGCGGTCCATCATGGAGCGCCTGGGCCGGGCCTGACGGGGGGCGTGCGCGCCGTCGACGGCCTGCTCGCCCGGCTTCGGCGCCTTGCGCCAGCCGGTCACCGCCAACACCGCACAGCCCAGCATGACGAGGAAGCCGACCACGCTGACCCAGATCTGCTGGGCGACCATACCTGCCATGAGGAGCGCGATACCCACGAGGAAGCCCGCGACCGCCTGGTAGACCCGCCGCCGGGTGTACGTACGCAGCCCGCTTCCCTCGAGCGCCGACGCGAACTTGGGATCTTCGGCGTACAGCGCTCGCTCCATCTGCTCGAGCATGCGCTGCTCGTGCTCCGAGAGCGGCACGGAGTCCTCCTCATCGTGCAGTCGCCGGGGCGACCCGGGGGGTCCCTTCAGGATAGGCAGGGAATCGCCCCCGTGAAACCCGCCCCTCTGCGCCATTCGGCCAACCGGAACCCGCCATGGCCGGCCCGGTCGCTGAGGCTTGCATTCCCCGGCAGCCGGCCCGTCATGCCGGGCGGTCTGCCTCGATCATACGGCGCAGAGCCCGCCACCGGGGGCCCTGTGGCGCACTGCATCCCCGGCCGGAGGGCCGGCCGCGGCGCACCGCCGGTGGGCGGTTCAGTGCTCGGTGGCCGCCCGGGTCTCGCCGAGCACGTGGATCTGCGTGGCCACGGAGTGGAAAGCCGGGAGTTCGGCCGCCGCGGCCTCCAGCTTCAGCAGCGCGTCCAGGGCGCCGGGCTCGGTGTCCACCAGCACGCCGGGCACGAGGTCGGCGAAGACCCGTACGCCGTGCACCGCGGCGACCGTCAGGCCGGCGCCCTCGACGAGCGCGGTGAGCTGCTCGGCGCTGAAGCGGCGCGGCATCGGGTCGCTGGCGCCCCAGCGGCCGTCGGGGTCGTCCAGGGCGTGCCTGGCCTCCTTGAAGTGGCCGGCCAGGGCGCGCGCGAGCACGGCCCCGCCCAGCCCGGCGGCGAGCAGGCTCAGCACTCCCTCGGAACGCAGGGCGGCCACCGCGTTGCGCACGCCCTCGGCGGGGTCGTCCACGTGCTCCAGGACGCCGTGACAGAGCACGACGTCGTAGTCGCCGCGCTCGACGACGTCGAACAGGCCGTGGGCGTCGCCCTGCACGCCCCGCACACGGTCCGCGAGGCCGGCCTCGGCGGCGCGGCGCTCCAGGGCGAACAGCGCGTTGGGGCTGGGGTCGACCACGGTGACCCGGTGCCCGAGGCGGGCGACGGGCACGGCGAAGTTGCCGCTGCCGCCTCCGGTGTCGAGGACGTCCAGTGACTCCCGGCCCGTGGCCTTGACCCGGCGGTCGAGGGCGTCCTGCAGGACCTCCCAGACCACGGCGGTACGGAGAGAAGCGCGGGGGCGCATCGGGTCCGACACGGCAGTTGACTCCTCGGCGCGGCACCGCCTCTGGCACGGCGGAGCGATCGGGCTGCCTCCCCGGCCCGGCTGCGGAAGGAGGGAAGGCTTCAGGCGCCCTCCACCCTATTGCCTCGCGCGGCCCGCCCGCCCCTCGCCTCCGGCTGCCTGCCTGCGTTTCTCCCTTCCCACGGGTCTCCGCCCGCCGCCTCCCGGCCGACTGCGGCCCGCCCGCACCTCCCGGCTCGCGACACCGGCACCGGAGCACCCCGCCGGACCGCGTCACCCCCGCCGGCCGTGCGAGTTCCGCCGGCCCGTGCGGGCCGCGCCGCGCCCTCTCAGCCCGCGTCGGGCACGTCGGGCCGGGCACGGGAGCGGTCCGGCTCGTCCGCGTCCCGGCGCGGCTGCGGCAGCACCGGCTGGAGGACCAGCATCCGCTCCACGAGGCGGATGAACATGGCCACGTCCCGGATCAGGTCGTCGGCGTCCCGCCGGCCGGCCGCGCCCCGGATGCCCGCCTCGGCCCGGGCGCGGCGCTGGGCGCCCGAGGCGAACAGCGCGCTCCATTCGGCGAGTTCGGGCGCTATCTCCGGGAGCACCTCCCAGGCGCTCCTGATGCGCGCCCGGCGCCGGGGGGTGGACTCGGGGCGTCCGCGGGCGGCGAGCACGGCGGCGGCGGTGCGCAGGGCGGCGAGGTGGGCCGTCGCGTACCGCTCGTTGGGCGTCTCCAGGGCGGTGGCCTCCTCCAGACCGGAGCGGGCCTGGGCGAGCAGGTCGAGGGCGGCGGGCGGGGCCGTGGCCCGGCGGAGCACGGGGTGGACGTCGCTCGCCGGGCCGGTCAGTGAGGGTGCAGGGCCTGCGGCGCGGCGCCGACGGGCGGCGGCTGCGGACGAGTTGGCCATGACGAACCTCCTGTCGTCTGTGTGACGGCACGGATGCCGTATGTACCCATCGTGCGGTATGGCACTGACAATCCGTTCGACCAGGCCTTTTGCCTCGATCGCGAGTTCGGGCTATTTTTTGTACTGACCAGTCAGTGCAAAAACAGGGGAAGGGGGAGCCGTGGACGACGCACAGGATCACGCCCGCGGCCTCGGTGTCTCGGTCCGCGACCTCGGGCTGCGGGGTTCCCGCGGCTGGGCGTTCCGCGGTGTCGACGTCGAGGCCGGGCCCGGCTCGCTGATCGCGGTGGAGGGCCCGTCCGGCTCGGGGCGTACGTGCCTGCTGCTGGTGCTCACCGGGCGCATGAGGCCCACGGAGGGAGTGGCCGTCGTCGGCGGCTTCAAACTCCCCCGCCACATGACCGCCGTACGGCGAGTCAGCGCGCTCGCCAACGTCAACGGGGTCAGCGACCTCGACCCGGCCCTGACCGTCGGCGAGCACCTGCGTGAACGGGCGCTGCTGCAGCGGAGGTTCGGCGGCTCCCTGCGGGCACTCCTCAGGCCGCGTGCCGAACGCCGGTCGGAGACGCAGCGGTTGACGGACGCCGCGCTGTCCGCCGCGGGGCTCGACCCGGGGACGCTGCCCAAGGGCCTCCGCACGGCCGTGCGGGACCTGGAGCGTCCGGAGGTGCTGCGCCTGTCCGTCGCCCTGGCGCTGATGGCGCGGCCGCGGCTGCTCGCCGTCGACGACACCGACTTCAAGCTCTCGGACGCCGAACGCGCCGAAGTCTGGGCGTTGTTGGCGTCCCTCGCCGGGACGGGCATCACCGTGCTGGCCGTGTGCAGCGAGGCCCCCGAGGGGGCGACGGCCGTGCGCACCGCCGCCCCCTCCGGCCCGCGTACGGCCGGGGACGAGGCGGACGCACCGCCCACCGGGGAGGCGACGGCCACCGAGGCACCCGGCGACGACACCCGGGCCGCCGAGACGCCCGACGACGCCCGCACCACCGAGGCACCCGGCGACGACACCCGGGCCGCCGGCGACGGCACGGCCGCGCACACCACCGACGGACAAGCGAAGGAGGCGGCCGATGCGCTCGCCGAAACTGGCCGCTCTTGAACTGAAGCGCTTCGGGCGGGGCAGGCTGCCGCGCGCGGCCCTGGTCGCGCTGCTGGTGCTGCCGCTGCTGTACGGCGCGCTGTACCTGTGGTCCTTCTGGGACCCCTACGGCCACCTGGACCGCATCCCCGTGGCGCTCGTGAACGACGACGCGGGCGCGACCGCCGACGGCAGGAGGCTCACGGCCGGGGACGACCTCACCAAGGGCCTGCTGGACAGCGAGGTCTTCGAGTGGCACCGGGTGAGCGCCGCCGAGGCCCGCCGGGGCGTCGAGGACGGCACGTACTACCTGTCGCTGACCATGCCCGCCGACTTCAGCAGGCGCATCGCCTCCAGCGGGGGCGCCTCCCCGGAGACCAGCGCGCTGCAGGTGCGCACGAACGACGCGAACAACTACATCGTCGGGCAGATCTCGCGGACGGTCTTCAACGAGGTGCGCACCGCCGCGTCGACGAAGGCGTCGCGGTCCTTCCTGGACAGGATCTTCATCTCGTTCTCCGACATCCACGGCCAGACGGTGAAGGCGGCCCAGGGCGCAGACAAGCTCAACAGCGGTATCGGCAGGGCCGAGAAGGGCTCCGCGGACCTCGCGGACGGGCTGACCGAGGCCAAGAAGGGCTCCGGCAGGCTGTCCGGGGGACTGAAGAAGCTCAACTCCGGCGCCGGCGATCTGGAGGACGGCTCGAAGCAGGTCGCCGAGGGCACGCAGGCGCTCGCCGACCGGGTGAACGGCGTCGCGGACAAGGTGGGGCCGTTCCTGAAGGACAACGAGAAGTCCATCGGCGACACCGCCCGGCTGGTGGCGGACTCGGCGAAGACGATCCGCCGCCACCTCGACACCCTGGTGGAGCAGGCGCCGGCCGCCGCCAGGGGCGCGCACACCGCGGCCGACGTGCTGGACGGCGTCTACACCCGGCGCTGCGAGCAGCCCGCGCTGCCGGACCCGGCCTGCGCCGACCTGAAGAAGGGCAAGCAGGCCGCGGCGGACGTCGCGACGATCGCGGACGACGTCGCCACCCTGGTCGCGGACCAGGACGGTGACCTGAAGAAGCTCGACACCCACCTCGCCACGCTGCAGAAGCAGGCCCAGGCGCTCGCCGACCGCGCCCCGCACCTGTCCGAGGACCTCGACGACGCCGTGCGGAAGATCAACAAGCTGAACGAGGGCGCCGGGAAGGTCGCCGCGGGCGCGAAGAAGCTGCACACCGGACTCGGCACGGCCAGGACGGGCGCGGCGGACCTCGACACGGGGGTCGGCGAGCTGAAGACGGGGGCCACCGACCTCCAGGGCGGCATCTACCGGCTGGCCGACGGTTCCGGGAAGCTCGCCGGCGGGCTCCACGACGGCGCCGGGAAGATCCCCGACTACGGCAAGAAGGACCGCGACCGGCGCACCGGCGTCATGGCCGACCCGGTGCAGCTCGCGTCCCAGGACCTGCACCACGCGCCCAACTACGGCACCGGCTTCGCCCCGTACTTCATCCCGCTGTCGCTCTGGGTGGGGGCGATGGTCGCCTACATGCTGATCCCGCCGCTGAACCGGCGGGCACTGGCCGCGGGCGCCCCGGCGTGGCGGATCGCGGTGGCGGGCTGGCTGCCGGTGGCGGCGATCGGGGTGCTCCAGACGGCGGCCCTGATGGCGGTGCTGCACTGGGCGATCGGGCTGCAGATGGCCCGGGCCGCCGGGACGGTGGGCTTCCTGTTCCTGGTGACGGCGTGCTTCGCGGCGATCGTGCAGTGGCTGAACGCCCGCTTCGGGGCGGCGGGGCGGATCCTCGTCCTCGCGCTGCTGATGCTCCAGCTGACGTCGGCGGGCGGCACCTATCCCGTGCAGACCAGCCCGGGCTTCTTCAACGCGATCCACCCGTTCCTGCCGATGAGCCACGTCGTCGATGCGCTGCGGCGGCTGATCACGGGCGGCGGGACGGGCCCGGTATGGCAGGCGTCCGCCGTGCTCACGGCGTTCACCGCGGGCGCGCTCGCGCTGACCGCGCTGTCGGCCCGGCGCCGGCAGGTGTGGACGGTGGACCGGCTGCACCCGGAGCTGAGCCTGTGACCCCGCGGCCGGCGTCCTCCGCGTCCCCGTCTCCGGCGCCGTCCCGCGCGCGTGCCGCCTCCGCGTCCACCCGGGCGTCCGTTCCTGTGACAATCAGGACCATGGAAAGCAGCAGCACCACCTCCGGCGGCCGCACCCGCCGCGAGGCCACCCGGCAGCGGCTCTACGAGGCGGCCGTCACCCTCATCGCCGAACAGGGGTTCTCCGCCACCACGGTGGACGAGATCGCCGAGCGGGCCGGTGTCGCGAAGGGCACGGTCTACTACAACTTCGCGAGCAAGTCCGTCCTTTTCGAGGAGCTGCTGCGGCACGGCGTGGGTCTCCTGACCGCCTCCCTCAGGGAGGCGGCCGAGGAGACCGCGCGGAACGGCGGCAGCAGGGTCGACGCCCTGGACGCGATGATCCGGGCCGGACTCGTGTTCATCGACCGCTATCCGGCCTTCACACAGCTGTACGTGGCCGAGCTGTGGCGCACCAACCGCGCCTGGCAGTCGACGCTCATGGTGGTCCGGCAGCAGGCGGTCGCCGTCGTCGAGGACGTGCTGCGCGAGGGCGTGGAGAACGGCGAGTTCAGCGAGGAGATCGACGTGCAGCTGACCGCCGCCGCGCTGGTCGGGATGGTGCTGGTGGCCGCGCTGGACTGGAAGTCCTTCCAGCCGGAGCGCTCCCTGGACGATGTGCACGCGGCGCTGTCCCGGCTGCTCCAGGGGCGGGTGAGCGGCCGCCGCTGAGCCGGTCCGGGCCGGTGCCCGGCGCCGGTGTACGGCCCACGGACCGGCCCGTCCGGCCTGCGGGCCCGCCCGGCCGTGCGGTGGTGCCCCGTCGCAGTCGTCCGGTCGGGGCGAGGGCGGGGCCGTACGTGGAGAAGCGCCGGTCGCCCTGGCCGCGTCCCCCGCGGGCCACCACGAACCGGCGCTTCCCCGTACCTCCTGGCAGGACCCCCGTCAGGCCGTTCCCCCCGGGTCCCCCGTGCCTCGCTCCCGCCGACGGGTGCCGGCGGAAGCAGCGGTCCAGGGCCGGGCCGTTCCGCCGCCCCGTGCCGGCGGTACCGGCGCCGTGCCCCGTTCCGTGTCCCCACCTTCTCCCGCGGGCGGCCGGCAGCCCATCCGCACTCGTACTCATCTCGGGCGTTGAGTAGGTACCTAACGCCCGTCCCGCGCCCCCCGCAGGAGCCCCCGTGCACGGCCGGCGGCCGACGGCGCCGCGGGAGAAGCCCTGGTCACCGTCCCGGCCCCTGCGCCCGGAGCACCGGACTCGGCCGCTAGAGTCGCCGGCATGGGACGGATCGCGGTGATCGGCGCCGGAATGGGCGCGATGGCGGCCGCCGCCCGGCTGGCCGTCGCGGGCCACCGGGTGGTGGTGTACGAGCGGACGGAGACCTACGGCGGGGCGGTGCGCCGCCTGGAGCGGGACGGCTTCGCCTTCGACACCGGCCCCGGGCTGCTCCTGCTGCCCGCGGTCCACCGCGACCTGTTCGTCAAGACCGGCCGGCAGCCGCTGGAGGAATGCGTCGAACTGGTCCAGGTAGACCCCTCCTCCCGTCACGTCTTCGCCGACGGCACCGAGGTGTCGCTGCCGAACGCCTCCCGCGCGGGGGTCGTCGCGGCCCTGGATGACGCCCTCGGGGCGGGCGCGGGGCAGCGCTGGGGCGACTTCCTCGTACGGGCGCGCGAGGCATGGGACCGCACCCGCCGGCCGCTGCTGGAGGAGCCGCTGTGGCCCGACTGGCGGGTGCTCGCCGAGCGCGAGCCCTATCCGGCGGTCCCGCACCGGCGCCTGCTGCGCACCCGGCGGGCGGGCACGCTCGACGAGATCGGCGCCTGGGAACTGCGCGACCCGCGCCTGGCCGCGCTCCTGGACGGCTACGCCCTGGCGTACGGCCTGGACCCGCGCACCGCTCCGGCGAGCGCCTCCGTGCTGCCCTACATGGAGCACGCGTTCGGTACCTGGCACGTCCGCGGCGGGCTGCGCCGGCTGGCGCGCGCGGTCTACGAGCGGTGCCTGGAACGCAGGGTCGAGTTCGTCTTCGGCGCCGAGGTCACCCGCGTTCTGGAGAAGGACGGCCGGGCGGCCGGGGTGGAACTCGCCGACGGGACCGTGGCCGAGGCCGACACGGTCGTCGGGGGGGCGCCCGGCCGGCTGGCCGGCCTGCTGCCGGGCCGCGAGCCGTACGAGGGGGACGTCGTCCGGCCGGCGGCCGAGGGGGCCTCGCCGGGCCGGGTCGTGGTGTGCCTGGCGCTGCGCGGCGCGCGCGGCGAGGGCGCCGCGCACCGGACGGTGGTGCACACGCCGGACCGGCAGGCCGAGTGGGAAGCCCTGCGACGCGGCGAGCCCCCCACGCTCCCCACGGTCCTGGTGGACCGGCCGGACGACCCCGCCCTGCGCCCGGACGGGGCCCACGAGTCGGTCGTGCTGACGGCGACGGTGCCGTCCGGAGCGTCCTGCGACTGGACCGCGCCCGGGGCCGCCGGGGCCTTCGCGGACCGGATGGTCGCCGCCGCCGGACGCGCGGTGCCGGGACTGGCCGGGCGGATCCTGTGGCGCGAGGTGCGCACGCCCGTGGACACGGAACGGGAGACGGGCGCGCGGGGCGGCGGCGTGCCCGCGCCCGCCCTGGCCGCGGCAGCGGGCGCCTGCCTGCGGCCCGCCAACACCACCGCCCTGTCCGGCCTGTTCAGCGTCGGCGGCTGGTCGCACCCCGGGGGCGGACTCCCGCACGCGGGCATGTCGGGCGCGCTGGTGGCCGGTCTGGTGGTGGAGGGGCCGGGGTTCCGGGGTTCCCAGTGACCACGCCGGGCCGGCGAGGCGCCGGGCATCCGGGGGCCCTGCCTCCCGGGCGCGTATGAACCCCGGCGGGCCGTCCGGCCGTTGCCCGGACGTTCCGGGCGTCCGGGCCACACCTGGTGCCCCCCGGGTCGTCCCGACGTCCCGAAGGCGCGGCCGTCCTGACGGACGGTCAGGCATTCGGCGTCCGCGCCGTCAGATGCGCGGCCCGGCGCACCACGCACCGCCGCGCGCCGGCCGGACCGCCACCGCGCCGCTGTTCTGCCGTGCGTTCCCCCACGTCCCTGTTCGGCCGGGTGCTCAGAACCGGTACTGATCGTCGAACCCGGCCCCCTGCGCCTGGTTCGGACGCCCCTGCCCGTCGTCCTGGTACGGGTAGGGCTGCTCCGGCGGGAGTTCGCCGCCGTAGGACTCATCGGAGCGCTGCTGCGGCACCCACAGCCCGCCGGCCTGGCTCTCGCCGCCGTAGCCTCCGGCGTACTGGTCCTGGCCGTAGCCGTAGCCCTGATCGTAGCTCTGCTGCCCGCCGTAGGCCGCCGTGTCGTACGAGCCGCCGGCGTAGCCCTGGTCGCCCCCGTAGGGATCGGAGTACGCGGCGTACTGCTGCTGGCCGGTGGTGTCGTAGCCGTAGCCCTGCTGCTGGCCGTAGCCGGAGTAGTCGTACCCGTACCCCTGGTCGGCGCCCTGGGCCGCCGTCGCGTACTGGTCCTGGCCGGCTCCCGCGTAGGAGGAGTCCGTGCCCGCCGGGTGCGAGGAGGCGCCGTCGTAGACGCCGTACGAACCCGTGTCGTCGGGCAGGGGCTGCGGCGCGTACACGGCCGTGGTCCCGGCCGCCGCCGCGCCCGCCGCGCGGGCGGGGGTGAAGACGTCGCCGTCGCCGTCGTAGTCGTCATGCCCGTACGGCAGGCCGTCCGGGCGGCCCGCGCCGTCCTCGTCGCCGTAGCCGTCCGGCCCCTCGGAGCCGGGGCCCTCCGGGTCCGTCTCCGGCCGGCCGCGTTCGCCGCGGCGGCGCTTGCTGCCGCCGGTGCCCGCGTCCGGGCGGTTGACCGCCCAGCCCGCCGCGAAGCCGCGGCGGAAGGACAGCGTCACGTAGGTCTGCCCCACCGCGAAGGCGGCAGCACCCAGTCCGATGACGACGACGGACGGGATCAGCACGCCGAGCACGACGCCGAGGAAGCCGCCGAAGGCGAGCAGTCGCCAGCGCAGACGTGCCTTGTACTGCAGCAGCACCTCGCCCAGCAGCCACAGCGCGACGACGCCGAACGCGATGTAGAGGACCGTCCAGCCCATGTACGCCCCTCTCCCAGTGGCCGCTACGCAGTGTGGCGTACGTCCGTGCGGTCGGTCCAGGCCCGCGGCGGACGGTGCAGGCCCAGGTTCTCGTAGATCTCCAGTGTCGCCGTCGAGTTGTTCAGCGTGATGAAGTGCAGTCCGGGCACTCCCTCGGCCAGCAGCCGGGCGCAGAACTCCGTGGCGAACTCGATCCCGATCGAGCGTACAGCCGCCGGATCGTCCCGCGCCGTGAGGATCCGCTCTTTCAGGACATCCGGGATGGCGGCGTTGCTGAGTTGTGGCAGACGTTCCAGCATCCGCACGCTCGTGACCGGCATGACCTCCGGGATCACGGGCGTCTCGCAGCCGGCCGCGGTGACCCGGTCGCGCAGGCGCAGGTACGACTCGGGACGGAAGAACATCTGGGTGATGGCGTAGTCGGCGCCCGCGCGGCACTTGTCGACGAAGTGGGCGACGTCGGTGTCCCAGTCGGCCGAGCGGGGGTGCATCTCCGGGAAGGCGGCGACGCCCACGCAGAAGTCGCCCGACTCCTTGATGAGCCGGACCAGTTCCGCCGCATAGGTCAGGCCCCGCGGATGCGGGACCCACTCGCCCATCGGGTCGCCGGGCGGGTCGCCGCGCACGGCCAGCATGTTGCGGATCCCCGCGTCGGCGTACTGGCCGATGATGTTGCGCAGTTCCGCGACGGAGTGGTCGACCGCGGTGAGGTGGGCGACCGGGGTGAGCGTGGTGTCGGCGACGATCTGCTCGGTCTCCTTGACCGTGCCGGCGCGGGTGGAACCGCCCGCGCCGTAGGTCACGGAGACGAAGTCCGGGGCGACCGCCTCGACCCTTCGCAGCGCGCTCCACAGGTTCCGCTCGCCCTTGGGCGTCTTCGGCGCCGAGAACTCGAACGAGTACGTCGCCTTGCCGGCGGCGAGGATGTCACGCACGGTGCGCGCGCGATCAGTCCTGGTGGATGCGGTTCCGAGGGCCATGGTCGCAGGTTAACCAGGCCCTGGCGGTCCCCCAACCGCACGCCGGTCATTCGACCGATTTGTCGGCCTGCTGTCCACCCCTCGGACAGTGAGGGCGGGAATGCCGGTCGGAAGCGGACCTCTCCGTCCGCCTGACGAGACACCGGAGGCCTCGTTCGTCGGGCCGGAGCGGGCCGCGGCGCCCGGTGCGGTGCGCACGCGGCGGGCGCCACCCGAGCGCGGACGCACTCGGGTGATCCGGCACCGCGGCGTGGCGCCGCGCGTCGCGGACCCCGTCCGAACCGGGTGAACCCCTCAGGCCCGGCGCAGGCGCTCGGCGAACTCCGCCGCCGCCGCACCCGGGTCGTCCGCGTCGGTGATCGCCCGGACCACGACGACACGACGGGCGCCGGCCTCCAGGACCTCGTCGAGGTTGCCCAGGTCTATGCCGCCGATGGCGAACCAGGGCCGGTCGGTGCCGAGGGCCGCCGTGCTGCGCACCAGGTCCAGGCCGGGTGCGGGACGGCCGGGCTTGGTGGGGGTGGGCCAGCACGGTCCGGTGCAGAAGTAGTCCACGCCGTCCTGGACGGCGGCCGCGGCGGCCTCGGACTCGGCGTGCGTGGAGCGGCCGATCAGGACGTCGCGGCCGAGGATCGCGCGGGCCGCCGGCACCGGCAGGTCGCCCTGGCCGAGGTGCAGGACGTCGGAGCCCGCGGCGTGGGCGACGTCCGCCCGGTCGTTGACCGCGAGGAGCCTGCCGTGGCGGGCGCAGGCGTCGGCGAGGACCGCCAGGTGCTCCAGCTCCTCGGCCGCCTCCATGCCCTTGTCGCGCAGTTGCACGATGTCGACGCCGCCGGCCAGCACCGCGTCCAGGAACTCGGGCAGGTCGCCCTGGCGCCTGCGGGCGTCCGTGCACAGGTAGAGGCGGGAGCCGGCGAGCCGGGCCCGGGCGGTGGCGGCGGTGGCGGTGGCGTCGGGCATGCGTGTGTCCCCCCGGACGGTCGTGTCACATGGCGGTGGCGCACGGGCAGCGGCCCTCACCGGCCTGAGCGTCGCCCGTGCTCGGGCCCGGACCGGACGGCCCGGTGGCCGCGGCCCCCCGGCCGTGGCCCGCGGGCCACGGCCGGACGAGCCGGTGTCGTTCGGTCAGACGGCGAGCGCCTGGGCGCGACGCTTCACCTCCGTGCCGCGATTCTCCCTGAGGGCCTGCGCGGGGGTGCCGGGCAGGGTCGGATCGGAGGTGAAGAGCCATTCCAGCATCTCTTCGACCGTGAAGCCGTCGTCCCGCAGGAGCGTCAGGGTGCCGGACAGGCCCTTGACGACCTTGTCCCCGTCGATGAAGTCCGCGGGGACGTGCAGCGCGCGGTTCTCACCGCGGCGTACGGCGATGAGCTGGCCGTCCTTGACCAGCTGCCGCACGCGCGTCACCTCGACGCCGAGCATTTCGGCGATGTCGGGGAGGGTGAGCCAGGCCGGGACGAGAGCATCGATTTTCGTGTCAATCTCGGTCACGGGATCAAGCGTGCCATCTCGGACCGGCACGCGGTAGCCGGGGCCGCCCAGCCGGGACACGCGCCACCGGGCCTGACGTCGAAGTCCCGCCTGCCCCGCCCTCCGGGCGACGGCGCGCGTTGCACGACAGGGCCCGGGCAGGGCCTAGGCCGTGGCCGCCTTCAGGGGCCGCGCGGGGTCCGCCAGCAGCTCAGGGTCCATGCGCGCGCCGGCCTCGATCAGGCGCCTGCCCTGGGCCAGGTCCCGCGGCCGGCCCACCGCGAGCAGGGCCACCAGACGGCCCTCCCGCAGCCAGCAGACGGTCCACGCCGGGCCCGTGGGGTCGCCACGCCGGACGGTGGTGTCGGCGGACGCGTGGTGGCCGGCGTACTGCACGAACCGGCCGAACTGCTCCGACCAGAAGTACGGCACCGGGTCGTAGACCACCGGGGTCAGGCCGACGATGCCGGCGGCGACCGTGCGGGGGCCCTGGAGGGCGTTGTCCCAGTGGTGGATGAGGAGGCGCTCGCCGTAGCGCCGGGAGGGGAAGGAGGCGCAGTCGCCGACCGCGTACACGTCCGGCACGGAGGTGCGCAGGTGCTCGTCGGCGACGATCGCGCCGTCCGGGCCCAGTTCGACGCCGGAGCCGGCCAGCCAGGCGGTGGCGGGGCGCGCGCCGATGCCGACGACGACGGCGCCCGCCGACAGCCGCGTGCCGTCGTCGAGCACCACCGCGCCCGGTTCGACGTGCTCGACGCGCGCGTGCGTGCGGAGGACGGCGCCGCTGTCGGCGTACCAGGCGGCCATCGGGGCGGCCACGTCGGCGGGCAGTGCCCCCGCGAGCGGCCGGTCGGCGGCCTCCACGACGGTCACGGCGCAGCCCGCCTCCCGGGCCGCCGTGGCGAACTCGGCGCCGATCCAGCCGGCGCCGACGACCACGACGTCGTGCTGCCGGGCGAGCACGGGACGCAGCCGTTCGGCGTCGTCCAGGGTGCGCAGCAGGTGCACTCCGGGCAGCTGCTCGGCGCCGGGGAGCCGGATCGGTTCGGCGCCCGTCGCGAGGACGAGGACGTCGTACGGGACCGGGCCGTCGGAGGTGTCGAGCACGTGCGCGTCGGGGCGTACGGCCAGGGCCTCGCAGCCGAGCCGCACGTCTGTGCCGAGGGCCTCGAAGTCGACGTCGAAGGCGGAGCCCTCGGCCTTGCCGAGCAGGACGGCCTTGGACAGCGGAGGCCGGTCGTAGGGCTGGTGCGGCTCGGCGCCGATCAGCGTCACGGCGCCCTGGAAGCCCTGCTCGCGCAGGGCGACCGCGGTCTGCACGCCGGCCATGCCCGCGCCGGCGACGACCACCCGCCGCGGCTGTGACGTGCCGTGTTCCTGCGTCTGCTCGCTCACCTGATCACCTTAGTAAACTGACACGGTGTCAGACAGGGGGCCTCCGGAGTGACGTGCTCCACAGCCACGCCGGCCGCGGCCGCGCCGGGGACCCGGTCGCCGCACGCAGCGGGCCGCGGACCCGGCTGCGGCCGGTCAGCCGGTCGCCGCCGGCTGCTCCGCCACCTGCTCCACCACGCTCGTCCCACTGCCCGGCTGCGACTCCCACCGCCAGGTCTCCTCCAACCGCACCCGCCCGTCGGGCAGTTCGGCCACCGTCGACACGCAGTGCCCGCTGGACGTGGTGCCGTCGACCTTGAGCTGCACGTACCGGAAGTCGAGTCGGTCACCCTCCCTGGTACCCACGAGATGCCCGCGTACGACGTCGCCGCCCGCGTACTCGGCCCAGATCTCGCCGTCCCTCTCGTGGTAGGCGAAGCGGGTGCGCGTGCCCACCTGCCCCGGCGCCTGGTCGGCGACGGGGGCCAGGACGAGACCGTCGAGCGAGGGGGACATGCGGTGGGACTCCCTTACAGAGGCGCTGGTCGAGGACTAGGGTGGCCACCGTACAAGCACTCGCGGGAGCCCGGACGCACTGGGCTGAGAGGGAGGCTGGCGGCCTCCGACCGTACGAACCTGATCCGGGTCATGCCGGCGAAGGGAGGGGCTGGACGCCCATGTCGTCTCCACGTACGTCAGACGTCCTCGTCCTGGGGGGCGGGATCATCGGGCTGGTGACGGCCTGGCGCGCGGCGCAGCGCGGCCTCGTCACGGCCGTGGTGGACCCCGAGCCGGGCGGTGGAGCCGCGCAGGTGGCCGCCGGGATGCTCGCCGCCGTCACGGAACTGCACTACGGCGAGCAGACGCTGCTGGCGCTGAACCTCGCCTCGGCCCGCCGCTACCCGGACTTCGCGGCCGAGCTGACCGAGCTGACCGGCCACGACCTCGGCTACCGCCGCTGCGGCACGCTCGCGGTGGCGCTCGACGCCGACGACCGCGCCCATCTGCGGGATCTGCACGCGCTGCAGCGGCAGTCGGGCCTGGATGCGGAGTGGCTGTCCGGGCGGGAGTGCCGGCGGCTGGAGCCGCTGCTCGCCCCGGGCGTGCGCGGCGGGCTCCGGGTGGACGGCGACCACCAGATCGACCCGCGGCGGCTGGCGGCGGCGCTGGTGGCCGCGTGCGAGCGGGCGGGCGTGGTCTTCCACCGCGCCTGGGCCGAGCGGCTCACCGTGGCGCGGCAGCGGGCCGCCGGCTGCGTCCTGCGCGACGGCACCGTGCTCGCCGCGGACCGGGTGGTGCTGGCGGCCGGCAGCCTCAGCGGGCAGCTGGCCGGCGTGCCGGACGACGTGCTGCCGCCGGTGCGGCCGGTCAAGGGGCAGGTGCTGCGGCTGACCGTGCCGAGGCGGTACGCGCCCTTCCTCGACCGGACCGTGCGCGCCGTGGTGCGCGGCAGCCACGTCTACCTGGTGCCGCGGCTCAACGGCGAACTGGTCGTCGGCGCCACCAGCGAGGAACTGGGCTGGGACACGACGGTGACGGCCGGCGGGGTCTACGAGCTGCTGCGCGACGCGCACGAGCTGGTCCCGGGGATCACCGAGCTGCCGCTGACCGAGACGCGCGCCGGGCTGCGCCCCGGCTCCCCCGACAACGCGCCGCTGCTCGGCCCGACGGCGCTGGACGGGCTGCTGCTGGCCACCGGCCACTACCGCAACGGGGTGCTGCTGACGCCAGTCACCGGGGACGCGATGGCACATGTCCTGACCACCGGGGACCTGCCCGAGGAGGCCCGCCCCTTCACCCCGAGGCGCTTCGGGGTCACCGCACGCACGGAGCAGCCCGCATGACCGTCCCCGAGGCGGCGGGCGCCGCCGGCACGCTGACCGTCTTCGTCAACGGGGAGCCGCGCGGGATCGATCCGGGCACGGCGCTCGACGCCGTCGTCCGGTCGCTGACCGCGGCGCCGGCCGGGGTGGCCGCCGCCCTCAACGAGACCGTCGTCCCGCGCGCCCAGTGGCCGGCCACCGTCCTGGCCGAGGGCGATCGCGTCGAAGTGCTCACCGCCGTGCAAGGAGGCTGACCCGTGGCCGACGACCCGTTCCTCCTCGGAGGTCTGTCTCTCACCTCGCGCCTGATCATGGGCACGGGCGGCGCACCGAGTCCGGAGGTGCTCCAGCGGGCGCTCGTCGCCTCCGGCACTGAGCTGACGACGGTCGCGATGCGGCGCGTGGACCCGTCCGTGCACGGGTCCGTGCTGTCGGTGCTGCAGCGACTGGGCATCCGGGTGCTGCCGAACACGGCCGGCTGCTTCACCGCCGGTGAGGCCGTGCTGACGGCGCGGCTGGCGCGGGAGGCACTGGGCACCGATCTGATCAAACTGGAGGTCATCGCCGACGAGCGGACGCTGCTGCCGGACCCGATCGAGCTGCTGGAAGCCGCCGAGACGCTGGTCGACGACGGGTTCACGGTGCTGCCGTACACCAACGACGACCCGGTGCTCGCCCGGCGGCTGGAGGACGCCGGCTGCGCGGCGATCATGCCGCTGGGGTCGCCGATCGGCTCCGGGCTCGGCATCCGGAACCCGCACAACTTCCAGCTGATCGTGGAGCACGCGCGCGTGCCGGTGATCCTGGACGCGGGGGCCGGTACGGCGTCGGACGTGGCACTGGCCATGGAGCTGGGGTGCGCGGGGGTGATGCTGGCATCGGCGGTGACGCGGGCGCAGGAGCCCGTGGTGATGGCCGAGGCGATGCGGCACGCGGTCGAGGCGGGGCGGCTGGCGCGGCTGGCGGGGCGGATCCCGCGGCGGCACTTCGCGCAGGCGTCCTCCCCCGTGGAGGGCCTGGCCCGGCTGGATCCGGAGCGGCCCGCCTTCTAGTGCCGCGGCAGGCAACGTTCGCCCGTCAAGGAGCGGCGTCCGGTGCGGCGAGAGGGGGTACCCCCTGCTCGAGC
>NZ_JBSFNN010000060.1:0-24384 GCF_053587115.1 Streptomyces sp. NPDC003697 | reverse complement strand
GGAGCCGAGAGCTCGGGTGGGGGTACCCCCTGCTCGAGCGGAGCCGAGAGCTCGGGTGGGGGTACCCCCTGCTCGAGCGGAGCCGAGAGCTCGGGTGGGGGTACCCCCTGCTCGAGCGGAGCCGAGAGCTCGGGGGAGCGTGCCGGGCGTCGCGACGGGGCGAGTGTTGCCTGTCGCGGCACTAGTGCCGGTCGAAGAGACGGGGTCCGCCAGGCCCACCGCGACGGGATTCCGCGGCGTGGCGCCCGGGGGCGCCGAGGGCGCCGCGCGGCCCCGTTCGTCCCCGTGCGGCGTGGGAAGCGTCACAGGTCGGTCCCAGGAGCAGGCCCGTCGCGGACGAGGGGACGCCGAGTCGTGGCGGCTCGTAGACTCGCTGCGTGGATATGACCCTTCAGGACCCTCTCGTCGGGCAGGTGCTCGACGGCCGCTATCGCGTCGACGCGCGGATAGCGGTCGGCGGGATGGCCACGGTCTACCGGGCCCTGGACACCCGTCTGGACCGCGTCCTCGCGCTGAAGGTCATGCACCCGACGCTCGCGGCCGACGGCTCCTTCGTCGAGCGGTTCATCCGGGAGGCCAAGTCGGTCGCCCGGCTGGCCCACCCGAACGTCGTACAGGTCTTCGACCAGGGCACCGACGGGGCGTACGTCTACCTCGCCATGGAGTACGTCTCCGGCTGCACACTCCGCGACGTGCTGCGCGAGCGCGGGGCGCTGCAGCCGCGCGCCGCCCTGGACATCCTCGAGCCGGTGCTCGCCGCGCTGGGCGCCGCGCACCGCGCCGGGTTCGTGCACCGGGACATGAAACCGGAGAACGTCCTGATAGGGGACGACGGGCGGGTCAAGGTCGCCGATTTTGGACTGGTGCGGTCGGTGGACGCGGCAACCCACACCACCGCCACCGTCCTGGGCACCGTCTCCTACCTCGCCCCGGAGCAGATCGAGCACGGCACCGCAGGCTCCGGCGTCGACGTGTACGCGTGCGGTGTCGTGCTGTACGAGATGCTGACCGGCGGCAAGCCGCACCACGGCGACACGCCGGCCCGGGTCCTCTACCAGCACCTGCACGAGGACGTCCCTGCCCCGTCGGCCGCCGTGCCGGGCCTGCCGTACGAGCTGGACGAGCTGGTGGCGACGGCCACCGCGCGGACGCCCGGCGTCCGGCCGGCGGACGCCGTCGCCCTGCTGGCACGGGTCCGCCAGGCCCGCGCGGCGCTGAGCGAGGACCAGCTGGACGCGGTGCCGCCCCAGGCCCGCGCCCGCGAGCACGACAACGCCGAGGACCGTACGAGCGTGCTTCCGCGCTCGCTGACGGTGCCGCGGCCGCTGCCGGTGGACGAGGACGCCGAGGCCGCCCTTCACCGCACCAGCCGGCTGGAGGCGCCCGCGCCGCCGCCCCGGCGGCGCGGAGCCAGAGCGCGGCGCACGGTCCTCACGCTCGTCGCCGCCGTCCTGCTGGCCCTCGGGGTCGGCGCGGGCGTCTGGTACATCAACTCCGGACAGTTCACGAAGGTGCCGCCGCTGCTGTCGAAGACCGAGGCGCAGGCCCGCGAGCGGCTCGGCGCCGCCGGGCTGGACGTCAAACAGGTCAAGCGCGCCTACAGCGACACCGTCAGGCGGGGCACGGTCATCAGCACCGATCCGGAGGCCGGCGCCCGCATCCGCAGCAACGACGCGGTCACGCTCACGATCTCCCGGGGACCGCAGACCGTGCGCGTGCCCGACGTCAGCGGTGACCGGCTGGACAAGGCCCAGGCCCGGCTGAGGAGCGAGGGGCTGGAGCCGGGCATGGTCAGCCGGGCGTTCAGCGCCGACGTCCCCAAGGGCTCCGTGATCGGCACGGATCCCGAGGCGGGCACCGAGCGGCACGCCGGCTCGGCGATCGCGCTCACCGTCAGCAAGGGCCGCCCGGTGGACGTCCCGGACGTCACCGGCGAGGACCTGGACCAGGCGCGGTCCGACCTGTGGGACGCGGGCCTGACCGTGCGGGTCGCCGCCGAGGAGGTCAACTCCGAGTTCGACAAGGGGCAGGTCGCGCGGCAGGACCCGGCGGTCGGCGGCCCGGCCGCCGAGGGCGACACGGTCACGCTGACGCTGTCCAAGGGCCCGGAGATGGTCAAGGTGCCGGACGTGGTCGGCGACAGCGTCGGCGACGCGGAGAAGGCGCTGCGGGCGGCCGGATTCGAGGTCGAGGAGGACCGCGGTCTGCTGGGCCTGTTCGGCGACACCGTCCGGGAGCAGTCGGTCGAGGGCGGCGGCAGGGCGCCCAAGGGGGCCACGATCACGATCACCATCCGCTGAGGACGGCCGGCGGGGACGCGTCCCCGCCCCGCCCGTCCGGGCCGTCCCGCCTGCCTGGTGGTACGCCCGATCCGGTGACGGCCCTCCCCCGGGCGCGTGACACCCTGAAGGGGTGAGCAGTCAGCAGTCCGGCGCCGTGAGCCCGCGGGCCGGCGCCTCCCGCAATCCGATCGGCAGCCACGTCCCCGTCGCCGGCGGCCTCCACTCGGTGGGCCTGTCCTACGCCCGCGACCTGGGGGCGGAGACCGTGCAGGTCTTCGTGGCCAATCCGCGCGGCTGGGCCACGCCCACGGGCAACGCGCGACAGGACGAGGCGTTCCGCGCGGCCTGCCACGAGGCCTCGCTCCCGGCGTACGTGCACGCCCCGTACCTGATCAACTTCGGTTCGCACACCGAGGCGACCGTCGAGCGGTCGGTGGAGTCACTGCGGCACTCGCTGCGGCGCGGACGGGAGATCGGCGCGCTGGGTGTGGTGGTGCACACCGGGAGCGCCACCGGGGGGCGGGACCGGACGGTGGCGCTCAAGCAGGTCCGTGAGCACCTGCTGCCGCTGCTCGACGAGCTCACCCACGACGACGACCCGTACCTGCTGCTGGAGTCCACGGCGGGCCAGGGCGCCTCGCTCTGCTCGCGGACCTGGGACTTCGGGCCGTACTTCGAGGCGCTGGACGCCCACCCGCGGCTCGGTGTGTGCCTGGACACGTGCCACATCTTCGCCGCCGGGCACGACCTGACGGGCCCGGACGGCGCGCACCGGACGCTGGACCTGCTGGTGGAGACGGTCGGCCCGGGCCGGCTGAAGCTGATCCACGCCAACGACTCCAAGGACGTGGCCGGCGCGCACAAGGACCGGCACGAGAACATCGGCGCCGGCCACATCGGCGAGGATCCTTTCCGGGCCCTGATGACCCACCCCGCGACCGAGGGGATCCCGCTGATCATCGAAACGCCCGGCGGCACGGAGGGCCACGCGGCGGACGTGGCCCTCCTGAAGAAACTCCGCGACGGCTGACCGTGGGGCCCGGTGCCTCAGAGCTCGGGCCCGTCTCCGGGTTCCTCCTGGTAGGAGTAGCGCTGTTCCTTCCAGGGGTCGCCGATGTTGTGGTAGCCGCGCTCCTCCCAGAAGCCGCGGCGGTCGGCGGTCATGTACTCGACGCCGCGGACCCATTTGGGGCCCTTCCAGGCGTAGAGGTGGGGCACGACCAGCCGGAGCGGAAAGCCGTGCTCGGCGGTCAGCAGTTCGCCGTCCTTGTGGGTGGCGAACAGGGTGCGCTCGGCGGCGAAGTCCGACAGCCGCAGGTTGGAGCTGAAGCCGTACTCCGCCCACACCATCACATGGGTGACGTCGGGCGCGGGCGGGGCGATCTCCAGGATCGTGCGGGCCGGGATGCCCCCCCATTCCGCGCCGAGCATGCTGAACTTCGTGACGCAGTGCAGGTCGGCCACCACGGTGGTGTACGGCAGCGCCGTGAACTCCTCGTGCGACCACGCATGCTTCTCGCCACCGGCGGTGGCGCCGAAGACCTGGAACTCCCACCGCTCGGGCCGGAACTTCGGCACCGGCCCGTAGTGCGTGACCGGCCAGCCGCGCTGCAGTCGCTGACCCGGCGGAAGCTCGGACCGTGCTGCTGCTCCAGACGCCTCTCCCGACGCGCGCTCCACCGGCTGACCCATGACTCCATCCTGACAGACCGCGGGGGGTGCACATGACCAGCCCCGGGTACATTCCGGCATATCGCATTAAGTGCGCACTTACTGGACGACATCGGGCGCCGATGCGATCATGCGGCACTGTCTGCCCTTTTCCGCCCGGAAGGAGCCCGTCCCGATGCAAGGCGATCCCGAGGTCATCGAACTGCTCAACGAGCAGCTGACCGCCGAGCTCACCGCGATCAACCAGTACTTCCTGCACTCGAAGCTGCAGGACCACAGGGGATGGACGAAGCTCGCCCGGTACACCCGCGACGAGTCCTTCGACGAGATGCGGCATGCCGAGTTGCTGACCGACCGCATCCTGCTCCTGGACGGGCTGCCGAACTACCAGCGGCTCTTCCACGTGCAGGTGGGGCAGACGGTGACGGAGATGTTCCAGGCCGACCGGCAGATCGAACTGGAGGCCGTCGACCGGCTGCGCCGGGGCGTCGACATGATGCGCGCCAAGGGCGACATCACCTCGGCGAACATCTTCGAGGCCATCCTGGCCGACGAGGAGCACCACGTCGACTACCTGGACACACAGCTGGAGCTGGTCGACAAATTGGGTGAGGCGCTGTACCTGGCGACGGTCGTCGAGCAGAGCCAGCCGGACTCCTCCGGCCCCGGCACGAGCGGCTTCTCGACCCCCTAGGGCCCCGCCTCGGAGCTCTCAGGCGGCGTCGTCCAGCCGGGCCGCCGGAGATTGCGCGGCGGACCGGGGGCGCGCGGAAGGGCGCTGGTCGAGCGACTCCCGGCGCGGGCAGGCACCCCGTCCGAGGAGCGCCTGGATGCGGCGCACGCATCCGCCGCAGTCGGTCCCAGCCTTGCAGACGGAGGCGATCTCGCGGGGGGTGCAGGCGCCGTTCTCCGCGTGCTGCTTCACCTGCTGCTGCGTGATGCCGAAGCAACTGCAGACGTACACGCGGCTCACCTCCGCCGGGGTCGGTCGGGTCACCCCCACCCACGGGGCGGGAAGCCGCCGATTCGGTGAGGCATGCCTAACCTTACTCGCCCCGTCCGGGCCGCGACACCGAAACGGGGCGCGGACCTGATGTGATCCGCGCCCCACCGATTCCGCCCCGAGGGGCGGGTCGTCACTGGTCCCGGTACATCTCCGCGACGAGGAACGCGAGGTCCAGGGACTGGCTGCGGTTCAGCCGCGGGTCGCAGGCCGTCTCGTAGCGCTGGTACAGGTCGTCGACGAAGATCTCGTCGCCGCCGCCCACGCACTCGGTGACGTCGTCGCCGGTCAGCTCCACATGGATGCCGCCCGGGTGCGTACCGAGGGCCTTGTGCACCTCGAAGAAGCCCTTGACCTCGTCGAGCACGTCGTCGAAGCGGCGGGTCTTGTGGCCGGACGCCGCCTCGAAGGTGTTGCCGTGCATGGGGTCGGTCACCCAGGCCACCACCGCACCGGAGGCCGTGACCTTCTCGACCAGCTCGGGGAGCTTGGCGCGGATCTTGTCGGCGCCCATGCGGACGATGAAGGTCAGCCGCCCGGGCTCGCGCTCGGGGTCGAGGCGGTCGATGTAGGCCAGCGCCTCCTCGGCCGTCGTCGACGGGCCGAGCTTGATCCCGATCGGGTTGCGGATCCTCGAGGCGAACTCGATGTGCGCGTGGTCCAGCTGGCGGGTGCGCTCGCCGACCCACACCATGTGCGCCGAGACGTCGTACAGCTGCCCGGTGCGCGAGTCGACGCGGGTGAGGGCCGACTCGTAGTCGAGCAGCAGCGCCTCGTGCGAGGAGAAGAACTCGACGGTCTTGAACTCCTCCGGGTCCGTGCCGCAGGCGTGCATGAAGTTCAGCGCGTTGTCGATCTCCCGCGCGAGCTGCTCGTAGCGCTGGCCGGACGGGGAGGACCGCACGAAGTCCTGGTTCCAGGCGTGGACCTGGCGCAGGTCGGCGTAGCCGCCGGTGGTGAAGGCGCGCACCAGGTTCAGCGTGGACGCCGAGGCGTGGTACATCCGCTTCAGCCGCTCCGGGTCGGGGACACGGGCGGACTCGGTGAACTCGAAGCCGTTGACCGAGTCGCCGCGGTAGGTCGGCAGCGTCACCCCGTCGCGGGTCTCGGTGGGCTTGGAGCGCGGCTTGGAGTACTGGCCGGCGATACGGCCGACCTTCACCACCGGCACCGAGGCGGCGTACGTCAGCACGGCGCCCATCTGGAGCAGGGTCTTCAGCTTGTTGCGGATCTGGTCCGCGGACACCGCGTCGAACGCCTCGGCGCAGTCGCCGCCCTGGAGGAGGAACGCCTCTCCCCTGGCGACGGCCGCCATCCGGGCGCGCAGCTGGTCGCACTCGCCGGCGAAGACGAGCGGCGGATACGACTCGAGGTCCGCGATCACTGCGCGCAGAGCCTCGGGGTCGGGGTACTCGGGCTGCTGCGCCGCGGGCAGGTTTCGCCAGGTGTTGCCAGCACTCGCGCTGGGCTTAGCGTTCACGGTCACCTCGTACACATTACGTCCTCATGTCCCGCCTCCACGTATCAGCTCAGAACGTGAGACGGACGGCGCACGATGCGGACACCCCGAGGAAGCCCGGGGAGGCCAGAGGAAGGGAGACCCGGGGGGCGGGGACCGAGGACGGGCGGGCCCCGGCGCAGAGGAGCCCGCCCGTCGTCCTGTGGCCGGCCCCGGCCCGGGTCACTTGCCGGGGGTGCCGACGTCCAGCTGGTCGCGGTCCACGCCGATGGTGACGCCGCCGTAGGTCTCGGTGCGGTTGCCGGCGTACTGGTGGATGCGCTGGTGGTTGGCCCACAGGCTCGCCGGGACGGCGGGGTCGGCGGTGGTGGCCTGGTCGTTCCAGCGCGCGAAGTGCAGCACGTCGGGCAGGGTGGTGGACTTCCGCTTCTCCACCAGGTCGGCCACCAGGGAGGACACGCCGCCGTACGCGCCGGAGCGGTAGCCCAGCTCGTGCAGCCGCTTGGTCCAGGCCTCGAGGTAGCCGAGCACACGGGCGGTGAGAGTGCCCCGGGTGTACTGCTCCAGGTCGTTGTAGATCACCGTCCCCCTGCCCAGCCCGAGTGCGGCGGCCTGGGCGACCGCGTCCTCGGCGGCGGCCCTGCCCTGCGGTGCCGGGCTGGTGATGGCCGCGCAGTCGTTCCGGCAGCTGCCGGCGCCGGTGGAGGGCTGCGGGCCGACGTACAGCGGGAAGAAGCGCCAGCCGTTCGTGTACTGCTTCTGCACCCACTGGGCGTTCAGCTTCGCCTGGCCGCAGGCACGGTTCACACCGCCGATGTAGATGCCGATCGCCCGATAGGGGGAACTCTTGCGCCAGGCGTCCATGGCCGTCTGGCTAGGCGCGGTGCAGGTGTCGAAGCCCCTGCCCCGGTAGGACGTGGCGTCGGCGGGGACGGTGAGCGCCGCCGGGGCGACGGCCGGCTTCTCGGCGCGGGCCGCAGTGACGGGCAGCCCGGCGCTGCGCAGCACCTGCCGGACCTCCTCGCGGTCGGCGCCGTACGGCGCCGTCACGGCGATCCCCTCGGCGGTCGCCCGGTAGACGCGGGCCGTGCGGTTCTCGGTGACGGCGGCCGTCTTCGCCGTCGTGCTGCCGGGCTGCACCCAGAGGGCCTCGGTCCGCCCCGTGAGTCGGGTGGGGCAGTCCTGCCGCTCGCCCGGCGTGCCGAGGTAGACGGCGTGCCGGTCGAAGCGGACACAGGCGGCCGGGTGCCTGGTGAGGTCGACGACCGCCCAGTCGGCGGGGACGGTGAACGTGTGGCCGCGGTAGACGACGGTCCTGGTGTCGCCGGCCGATGCCCGGGCGGCGGCCGGCAGACCGGCGCCGACGGCCGCGCAGGCGGTGAGCGCCGTGAGGGCGCGCAGCGCGTGCCGCCGGGTCCGCGGTCGGGGTGAGGGTGAGGGTGAGGGGGAAATGACGTACTCCTCGGTCGGGCCGGGTGTGCTGCGGGAAACCGGGGTGCGGATCACTCGCGGGGTGACGGACGCCTCCCTTCCACGCGGCGTGTGTGCCGGAAACCGGCTGTGGTGCGTATGGGCGAGCGGCCGGATGGGGTAGGGTGCCGGCATGTTCGCGCACTCGACCCAGAACCAGAACTGGTGGTGGACCGCTTCTCCGGCGGCCCGCTGACTGCGCGTATCCCACTTCGCGAAGGCCGCCCGAGGGGCGGCCTTCGGCGTTTTCGCGGCGAGCCGTTCCTCCCGGTCACGACACGACCACCGGCTTCGATCACCGGCACCCGGCGCCGGCATCGAGCACCGACGGAAGAGGAACCGATGGACCTGGCGCACCTCCCGCACGACGACCGCCCGTTCGCCCTGCTGCGCCGCCGCACCCCGGGCCGCGACCACGACGTGGTCGAGGTGCTGCGCGGCCCGGTGACGCACTGCGAGCGGCTCGCCGACCTGCCCGACGAGGGCCTGGCGCTCGTGCCCTTCCGGCAGATCCGGGAGCGCGGCTTCGACGTACCCGACGACGGCACCCCCCTGGCGGTGCTGACGCCGGAGGAGCGGTACGAGGTCCCCCTCGCCCAGGCGCTGGCGCAGCTGCCCGAGCGTCGGGTGGACGTCGAGGACGGCGGCTTCGACGTCGCCGACGAGGAGTACGCGCGGATCGTGCGCCGGGTGCTGCGCGAGGAGATCGGGCGGGGCGAGGGCGCCAACTTCGTCATCCGGCGGACCTACCGGGGGCGGATCCCCGGCTTCTCGCGCGCCGACGCGCTGGCCCTGTTCCGGCGGCTGCTGGAGGGCGAGCGGGGCGCGTACTGGACGTTCGTGGTGCACACCGGGGACCGCACGCTGGTGGGCGCCAGCCCGGAGGTGCACGTGCGGATGTCGGGCGGACCCGGTGAACCCGGCACGCTGCCGGGCGGGGAACGGCGGGCGACGGCGGGCGGATCCGTCGTGATGAACCCGATCAGCGGCACCTACCGCTACCCGGCCGGGGGCCCCACGGCCGGGCACCTGATGCGGTTCCTCGCCGACGGCAAGGAGATCGAGGAGCTGTCGATGGTCGTCGACGAGGAGCTCAAGATGATGTGCACCGTCGCCGAGAGGGGCGGCATGGTCGTCGGCCCGCGTCTGAAGGAGATGGCGCACCTGGCACACACCGAGTACGAACTGCGTGGCCGTTCGTCCCTGGACGTACGGGAGGTGCTCAGGGAGACGATGTTCGCCGCCACGGTCACGGGCTCGCCCGTGCAGAACGCGTGCCGGGTGATCGGCAGGCACGAGACCGGCGGACGCGGCTACTACGCCGGCGCGCTGGCGCTGCTCGGCCGGGACGCCGGCGGGGCCCAGACCCTCGACTCCCCCATCCTCATCCGCACCGCCGACATCGACGCGGCCGGCCGGCTGCGGGTCCCGGTCGGCGCCACGCTGGTGCGCGGGTCGGACCCGGCGAGCGAGGTCGCCGAGACCCACGCCAAGGCGGCCGGGGTGCTGGCGGCGCTGGGCGTGGCGCCGTCACGGCCGCGGCAGGAGCGGGCGCTGCCCCGGCTCGCCGACGACCCGCGGGTGCGGGCGGCGCTGGACGGCCGTCGCGCCTCGCTGGCGCCGTTCTGGCTGCGGATGCAGGAGCGGAGCGCGGAACCGGCCGGGCACGCCCTGGTGGTGGACGGCGAGGACACCTTCACCGCGATGCTGGCGCACGTGCTGCGCTCCTCGGGGCTGACCGTCACGGTCCGCCGCTACGACGAGCCCGGGCTGCGCGAGGCCGTCCTCGCGCACGAGGGCCCGGTCGTCCTCGGCCCCGGCCCGGGCGACCCGTCCGACCCGCGGGAGCCCAAGATGCGCTTCCTGCGTGCGCTGACCGCCGAGCTGATCAGCTCCCGAACCGCCGGCCCCGGCGCGGCGGAGGGTTCTTCCCCGCACCGCCACGGCGTCCTCGGTGTCTGCCTGGGGCACGAGCTGATCGCGGCCGAGCTGGGCCTGGAGATCGTCCGCAAGGAGGTGCCGTACCAGGGGGCGCAGACGGCGATCGACCTGTTCGGGCGGACGGAGACGGTCGGCTTCTACAACAGCTTCACCGCCCGCTGCGACGACGACGCCTACGCGGAGCTGGCCGAGCACGGCGTCGAGGTGAGCCGCGGCCCCTCGGGAGAGGTGCACGCCCTGCGGGGTCCCGGGTTCGCGGGTGTGCAGTTCCACCCGGAGTCGGTCCTGTCGCTGAACGGTGCCGGGATCCTGCGGGAACTGGTCGGTCAGCTGCGTGGCACCAGGACGTTCGCCGAGCGGCGGCCGGCGGTGTAGTCCAGGACGTTGCGCACCGTGGTGTCGACGATCTGCCGTACGGCGTCCTCGGTGTAGAACGCCTGGTGCGAGGTGACCAGGACGTTGGGGAAGGTGACCAGGCGGGCCAGGGTGTCGTCCTCGATCGCCTGCAGGGACTTGTCGAGGAAGAACAGGCCCGCCTCGGCCTCGTACACGTCCAGTCCGACGCCGGTGAAGCGGCCCTCGCGCAGTTCCGCGACGAGGGCCATGGTGTCGATCAGGCCGCCGCGGCTGGAGTTCACGAGGATCGCGTCGTCCTTCATGGACTTCAGGGCGCGGGCGTCGATGATGTGCTGCGTCTCCGGCATGAGGGGCACGTGCAGGGTGACGAGGTCCGACTCGGCGAGGAGCCGGTCCCGGTGGACGTACTTCATGCCCAGTTGCATGCAGGCCGGGTTCTCGGCGATGTCCCAGCCGAGCAGCCGCATGCCGAAGCCGTGGGCGATACGGGCGAACGCCTCGCCGATCTTCCCGGTGCCCATGACGCCCGCGGTGCGGCCGTGCAGGTCCCGGCCCATCAGGCCGTCGAGGCGGAAGTCGAAGTCGCGGGTGCGGGTGGAGGCCCGCACGATGCGCCGGTTGACGGCCAGCGCCAGGGCCCAGGCGAACTCGGCGACCGCGTGGGGCGAGTAGGACGACACGCGGGCGATCGTCAGTCCGAGGCGTTCGCCGGTCTGGAGGTCGATGTTGTTGAAGCCCGTGGAGCGCTGGGCGATCATGCGTGTGCCGCCGGCCGCCAGGGCCCGGAGGACCGGGCCGCCCAGGTCGTCGTTGACCCCGGTGGAGAGCACCTCGTAGCCGGCGGCGATGGGGGCGGTGTCCTCGGTGAGGAGGACGTCCAGGCAGCGGACCTCGTGGTGGTCCCCGAAGGCCTCCTCGATCAGCGGCTTCTCGTCGGCCTGCACACCGACGGCCAGGATCCTCACGGGCTGCTCCCTCCGGGGGGGTCATGGGCCGAGCATACGGCCGGTGATACCGCGCCGCCGGGTCAGCCGAAGAACACTCCCGCTTCCTGGTACAGCTTCGCGTCGACGGTCTTCAGCCGTGCGGTGGCCAGGGAGATCGGCACCCGGACGATGTCCGTGCCGCGCAGGGCGACCATGGTGCCGAAGTCGCCGTCGCGGACGCAGTCGACGGCGTGCAGGCCGAAGCGGGTGGCGAGCCAGCGGTCGAACGCGCTCGGCGTGCCCCCGCGCTGCACGTGCCCGAGGACGGTGGTGCGGGCCTCCTTGCCGGTGCGTCTCTCGATCCGGCCGGCCAGCCACTCGCCGACGCCGGACAGCCGCACGTGCCCGAAGGAGTCCACCGACTCGTCCTTGAGCACCAGGTCGCCGTCCCTGGGCACGGCGCCCTCGGCGACGACCACGATCGGCGCGTGGGATGCCTCGAAGCGGGAGGTCACCCAGGCGCAGACCTGGTCGAGGTCGAAGCGCTGCTCGGGGATGAGGATGACGCTGGCCCCGCCCGCCAGGCCCGAGTGCAGGGCGATCCAGCCGGCGTGGCGGCCCATCACCTCACAGACGAGCACCCGCATGTGGGACTCGGCGGTGGTGTGCAGCCGGTCGATCGCCTCGGTGGCGATCCCGACGGCGGTGTCGAAGCCGAAGGTGTAGTCGGTGGCCGACAGGTCGTTGTCGATCGTCTTGGGCACCCCGACGCACGGGACGCCGTACTCGTCCGACAGCCGCGCCGCCACGCCCAGGGTGTCCTCACCGCCGATCGTGACGAGCGCGTCGACCCGGTGCTCGGCGAGGGTGCCCTTGACGCGCCGGATGCCGTCGTCGTGCCGCAGCGGATTGGTGCGCGAGGAGCCGAGGATGGTGCCGCCGCGGGACAGGATGCCCCGCACGGCCGGGATGCCGAGGCGCACCGTGTTCCCTTCGAGGACGCCCCGCCAGCCGTCGCGGAACCCGACGAAGTCGTAGCCGTACTCCTGCACGCCCTTGCGCACGATGCCCCGGATGACCGCGTTCAGGCCGGGGCAGTCGCCGCCTCCGGTCAGTACTCCGACCCGCATGGGGATGCCCCTTTCGCCGCGGTTGCCCGGTGAGCGTCACGTCCGTGGTGACCGGTGTGACTGCGGCATGCCCGCGGCGGGCGGTTCCCCAGCCGTGCCGGGCGGCCGTGGGGCGCCAATCCACCCGAAGGGATGGCGGTGCGCCCGCCCCCTACTCCCCGTCGAGTCCGCGTTCGATGGCGTACCGGACGAGTTCCACACGGTTGTGGAGCTGGAGCTTGCCCAGGGTGTTCTGCACGTGGTTCTGGACCGTGCGGTGGGAGATGACGAGGCGCTCGGCGATCTGCTTGTAGCTCAGCCCCTTGGCGACCAGCCGCAGCACCTCGGTCTCGCGCTCGGTGAGCCGCGGCGCCTTCGGCGTGCCGGCGTCCGGGGCGGGCACGGGCTCGGCGGCCAGTCGCCGGTACTCGCCGAGCACCAGGCCCGCCAGACCGGGCGTGAACACGGGGTCGCCGTCGGCCGTGCGGCGCACCGCGTCCAGCAGCTCCTCCGTCGAGGCGGACTTCAGCAGGTAGCCGGTCGCACCCGACTTCACCGCCTCCAGTACGTCGGCGTGCTCGCCGCTCGCGGACAGCACGAGCACGCGCAACGCCGGGTCGGTGGCGACGAGTTCCTTGCAGACCTGGACGCCGGGCTTCGCGGGCAGGTTCAGGTCCAGGACGAGCACGTCCGGCGCGGCCGCCCGGGCGCGGCGCACCGCCTGCTCGCCGTCGCCCGCGGTGGCGACCACCTCGAAGCCGGACTCGGCCAGGTCACGGGCGACGGCGTCGCGCCACATGGGGTGGTCGTCCACCACCATCACCTTGATCGGGCCCTGCCGCTCGCTCATCGTCACTCCGCCTTCCCCCGTGCGCGCGCGGCGCTCCGGGTGCCCCCGGCACCGGTCGCGCCGTCCGCGCCGTCCGCGCCGTCCGGGTGTTTGGGTACCGTCAGTTCGACCTCCGTGCCCTGTCCGGGCACCGACATCACCTCGGCCCTGCCGCCGAGGTCCCGCAGCCGGCCCCGGATCGACTGGGCCACCCCGAGCCGCCCCTCGTCCTCGGCCTGCGCGAGCCGCCCCTCGGGGATGCCCGGCCCGTCGTCCCGCACGGTCACGATCACCGACTCCGGCTCGTCCTCGACGAGGACCCAGGCCCGGGCGCCGTCACCCGCGTGCCGGCGGACGTTGTCCAGCGCGGCGCCGACCGCGGCGGCCACCTCCCGGGCGGCGGCGGACGGCAGCAGCACCGGGGCGCCGGGCTCGGCGAGACTGACCCGCGAGCCGGCACAGCGGGCGAGCAGGGCACGCAGGTCCACGGGCCCGGCGGCCGCGGCCGCGTCCGGGTACGGGTCCTCCCGCACCGTCCGGACCACCGCGTCCTGCGACAGCCGGGAGACCGGCGCGAGCCCGCCGGACACCAGGGTGCGCAGGGCCACCTCCTGCTCGCCGGCCAGGCGGCCCAGCTCCGCGGCCTCGCCGCCGATGACGGCTCCGCGCCGCTGCACCATGGCAAGCACCTGCAGGACGCTGTCGTGGATGTCCCGGGCGAGCCGCTCCCGCTCCCGGGTGGCGGCCTCGATCTCCAGGGCCCGGGCCAGGGTCCGCTCGGAGGCGCGGGCGACCTCGACGACGTAGCCGATGGCGATGGCGGCGACCCAGACGAGGATCACGTTGTGCACGGTGTCGCGGGCCGGGGAGCCGCGCTCGGCGAGGTTGGCGGCGGCGACCGCGGTGGAGGCGGCGGCCGCCCAGCGCCAGCCGCCCTTGACGGCGAAGGCGAGCACCGATCCGGCGGTCCAGATCGACGGCAGGGTCGGGCCGCCGGCGACGATCCGCTCGTGCGCGTCGGCGACCGGCGTGAGCAGGATCCCGACGACGGCCACGGTGAGGTCGGCGGCGAGGAAGCGCCGGGTGCAGCGGGCGGCGTCGGCGACCCGGGTCAGGGTGGCCAGGGTCCACACGCACAGGACGCAGTAGTAGGCGACGGCCACGCCGGGGCGCGCGAAGTCGTCGTAGGCGGTGACGAACAGGCCGACCGCGTAGAGCATGGTCAGCGGCCGGTATGCGGTGAGCGCGCGCCACAGCGGCAGCTCGACCGACATCCTCATGACCTTCTCGCGTCCGGCCATGCTCCCCCTGCTTCCCCCCCCGTGCGGGCCGGGTCCGGCCCGCCTACTCGGCCCGCTCCGCCTGCTCCGCCTGCTTCTCCTTGTCGGCCTGCTCCCTCTCGGCCCGGGCGAGCGCGGACCGCGCCGTCCTGTCCGCCTCCTTCGCGGCCTTCGCCGCCTCCGCGATCTGCCGCTTGGCGGCGGTCGCGTAGATGTCGACGTACTCCTGGCCGGAGAGCTTCATGATCTCGTACATGACCTCGTCGGTCACCGCGCGCAGCACGAAGCGGTCGTGCTCCATGCCCTGGTAGCGGCGGAAGTCCAGCGGCCTGCCGATGCGGATGCCCGGACGCATCAGCTTCGGGACGACCTTGCCGGGCGGCTGGATCTTCTCGGTGTCGATCATGGCGACGGGGAGGACGGGGGCGCCGGTGGCGAGCGCCACGCGCGCGAGGCCGCCCGGCTTGCCGCGGTACAGACGGCCGTCCGGCGAGCGGGTGCCCTCCGGGTAGATGCCGAACAGTTCCCCGCGCTCCAGCACCTCTATGCCGCTCCTCACCGCCGCCTCACCGGCGCCGCGCGCGCCGGAGCGGTCGACGGGGAGCTGGCCGACGCCCTTGAAGAACGCGGCGGTCAGCCGGCCCTTCACGCCGGGCGTGGTGAAGTACTCGGCCTTCGCGATGAAGGTGACCTTCCGGTCGAGCACCGCGGGCAGGAAGAACGAGTCGGAGAACGAGAGGTGATTGCTCGCCAGAATGGCGGGGCCTTCGGCCGGGACGTTCTCCAGGCCCTCCACCCAGGGCCTGAAGGCAAGCTTCAGCGACCCTCCGATGGTGAGCTTCATCGTGCCGTAGAACAACCGAGTGACCTCCTGTGTGTCGAACAGACCATAACCCGGAGTGCGGCGGAAGGCGCCTACGGCCCTGGTCGGTGTCAGTGCGGTCGCGTACGGTGAAGTACCCGCACCTGACGACGTACGTACCGGGCGTATCCGCTGTTCGACGTGGACACCCCCCTCACGAACAGGAGACCGACGTGCCGGTGCTCCCCGAAGCCGAGCCGTTCCGCCATGAGGGCGGGGAGGTCGGCGTCCTCCTCTGTCACGGCTTCACCGGTTCCCCGCAGTCGCTTCGCCCCTGGGCGGAGTACCTCGCCGCGCGCGGTCTGACCGTCTCGTTGCCGCTGCTGCCCGGGCACGGCACACGGTGGGAGGACATGCAGCTCACCGGCTGGCAGGACTGGTACGCGGAGGTGGACCGCGAGCTGCGCGCGCTGCGCCGGCGCAGCGCGCGGGTCTTCGTGGCCGGGCTGTCCATGGGCGGCGCCCTGGCGCTGCGGCTGGCCGCCCGGCACGGGGAGGCGGTCGACGGCGTGGTGGTCGTCAACCCGGCCAACAGGGTGCACGGCCTGTCCGCCTACGCCCTGCCGGTGGCCCGCCACCTGGTCCGGTCGACGAGGGGGATCGTCAGCGACATCGCGAAGGAGGGCAGCACGGAACTGGGCTACGACCGGGTGCCGCTGCACGCCGCGCACTCCCTGCGGAGCTTCTTCCGGCTGGTCGACGGGGAGCTTCCGCAGGTCACGCAGCCGCTGCTGCTCCTGCGCAGTCCGCAGGACCACGTGGTGCCGCCGGCCGACTCGGCCCGCGTGCTCAGCCGGGTCTCCTCCGTGGACGTCACGGAGATCCTGCTGGAACACAGCTACCACGTCGCGACGTTGGACCACGACGCGGACCGGATCTTCGAGGAGAGCTACGCCTTCATCGGCCGGCTCGCACCCAGTGTCGGCAAGGAAGGGACGGCTGCCGGTGGCTGAGCACGACTCCGACCGCGACAGGCGCGAGGACCGCGACCCGGACGACGGGGGCGCCCCCCTGGACGAGGAGGCCGCCTGGGCCGCCATCGTGGCCGGGTACGGCGAGGAACCGCCGGACCCGCCGGGCAGCAGCAGGCCCTTCAGGCCGGTGGAGGACCTCGCCCTGCCGGCGTTCGCGGCGAACGACGCACCCGCCGGGAACGACACGCCCGCGACGCAGCAGGCGCCCCCGGCGCAGGCGGCGCCGGCCGCGGACGCGCCCGCGGCGGACGCCCGGGGCAGCGCCGACGGCGCCGGGGCCGCGGATCCGGGGCCCGGGGAGCCCGGGCCCGAGAAGGACGGCCCCGCCCCGGCCCGGCCGCTGGGCGGCTCCGTCTCCTTCGCGCCCGGTGTCGGACCGCGCGACTACACCGTGCGCGAGCCGTCCGACGACGACTTCGACGCCGACGACGAGGGCCATTTCGTCCCGCCCGAGCCGCCCCCGCTGCCGGACGCCGACGCCACGGCGAGGTTCGCCTGGCTCGCGGTGATCGGCGGTCCCGTCCTGCTCCTGCTGGCGGTGCTGTTCCGCTGGGACATGACCTGGTGGCTCGCCACCCTCGGCATCGGCGGCTTCCTCGGCGGCTTCGCGACCCTGGTGATGCGCATGAACCCGGGTGACGACGAGGACGACGACCCGGGCCGCGGTGCGGTGGTCTAGGGTCTTTGGTTTCTCTACTGGTGCGCCGGGATCCTGAGGGCGGCCAGGACCGGGAGGTGGTCCGTGGCCGCCCTCAGGTCCGTCTCCGTCACGCCGGGGTGGCCGAGCGGCACTCCGCAGCCGAGGACCTCGATGCCCCGGCCGGCGAAGAGGGAATCCAGCCGCTTGCGGGGCCCGGTGGCCGGGAAGGTCCGCTCGGCCCCCCAGGGCGCGACGGCCCGGCAGTCCTGGAGGTGGCCTGCCAGGCGCCGGTACGTCGGCCCGCCCGGCTCCTCGTTGAGGTCACCGCCGGCCAGCACGTGCTCCACGCCCATGCCGGCGAGCCGGTCGAGGAGCATGCCGCCCTGCTCGTACCGCTCGTCCCGGTGCAGCGAGAGGTGACAGCTGAGCACGCCGAGCCGGGCACCGCCGAAGCGGACGACCGCCGTCGCCAGGCCCCGCCGGTGCCGGCCGGGGGTGAGCGGCAGCAGCACGTCCTCCGTCCGCTCCACCGTGGCCCGCAGCGAGCAGAGCAGGGCCGGGCCGGCCGCGGTGGCTCCGCCGGAGAGCGTGACCAGCCCGGAGGCGGCCGCCAGCCGGGCGAGTTTCTTGCGCCAGCGGAAGAACCGGGGGGCCTCCTGGAGCAGCACCAGGTCCGGGGAGCAGGCGCTGATCACCCGGGCGAGGGCGGCCGTGTCGTCCTTCATCGACCGGATGTTGTACCCGAGGACGCGGACGACGGCGGAACCGTCGGCTTCGGTGCGGGAGTTGGGCAGCAGCGGGGTCGAGGTCGCCATGACCTCAAGATACGCCCGGGGCGTTCGGCTCCCCGGTGAGGCGGGCGGGCCCCCGGGAGACGGCGGCGCCCACCGGCCCGGTCGGGCGGTGGGCGCTCACCTGCACAGCTGTGCGTCACATGATCGGGTCGGGCTCCCGCGCCAGGTCGGCCGCGCCCACCAGGCCGGCCTCGTTGCCGAGCTGGGCGGCGATCACCTCGGCGACCGGACGCCAGTTGCCGCCGACCAGCCAGCGCTTGTACGACTTGCGGATCGGGTCGAGCACCAGTTCACCCTCTTCGGACAGACCGCCGCCGACGATGAACGCGGACGGGTCGAACAGGGAGGCCAGGTCGGCCAGGCCCGCGCCGGCCCAGCGGGCCAGCTCGCGGTAGGAGTCGACGGCCACCGGGTCGCCCTGGCGGGCGGCCATCGAGATGTGCTTGCCCTCGATGCCCTCGGGGCTGCCGTCGCCCAGCGACAGCAGCAGCTCGGCGTTCTCCGGGGTCGCGTTCGCCCGCTGCCTGGCGTACCGGACCAGCGCCCGGCCCGAGGCGTACTGCTCCCAGCAGCCCTGGCTGCCGCAGCCGCACATCAGGCCGTCCGGCACCATCCGGACGTGGCCGAACTCGGCGGCCACGCCGAAGTGGCCGCGGCGCAGCTTGTTGCCGATGATGATGCCGCCGCCCAGGCCGGTGCCGAGCGTGATGCAGATGACGTTGCGGTGGCCCTTGCCCGCGCCGAACTTGTACTCGCCCCAGGCCGCGGCGTTCGCGTCGTTCTCCACGACCACAGGCAGGCCCACGCGGGCCTGGACCTTCTCCTTCAGCGGCTCCTGGCGCCAGTCGATGTTCGGCGCGAAGTAGACCATGGAGCGCTGCCGGTTCACGTATCCGGCCGCGCCGATGCCCACACCGACGATCTCGTGTCCCGCGCGTGCGCCCTCCACCGCCGAGGCGATGGCGTCCACGATGGCCTCGGGCGTGTTGGGGGTCGGCACCTTGAAGGTCGAGAGGATGTTGCCTTCCTCGTCGACCACGCCGGCCGCGATCTTCGTGCCGCCGATGTCGACGCCGATGGTGAGTCCCATGAATCCCTCAGTTCCGGTCGAGCCCCGCTACGGCCAACCGTACCCGAGGGGGGCGTCAGTCCACGTCGATGCGTTCGCCGGGGCCCGTGTCCTCGCCCCGGTCCCGGCGCCCGCCGAGGTCGCCGGTGCCGCCGTGCCCGTCGCCGTCCGGGCGGCTCGTGCCGGCCGCCCAGCGCGCCTCCTGGCGCTGCACGGCGGAGCGGTAGGCGGCGAGCAGTTCGCCGCCGGCCGCCGCGAGGTGGTCGAAGACGTCCGGGTTGCGTTCGATCACCGGTTCCACGGCCGCCCGGGCCTGCTGCACCACCTGCCGCACGGTCTGCTGCGCGGCGGGTCCGGCGACCGCTCCGAGCAGCGGCGAGCGGATCGACGACAGCTTGTCGGTGACGGCGTCGACGAGCTTGCGCAGCTCCTCGGCCGCCGAGCCAGGGGGCGGGCCGTACTCGGCGCGGCGGCGGGCCTTCTCCGCCGCGAGGTCCTCGGCGGTGGCCGTGGCCCACGCGTCGGCGTCGGTGGCGTGAGGCACCTCGTCGGCCGCTTCCTCGTGGGCGGCGTCGGCGTCGGGCGTGGGGCGCTCTTCGCTCATGACGGACTCCTGACTACGGGTCGTCCCTCCGACGTTACCCGAACGGGCGTACCCGCTTCACTTCTCGCGGGGCCACTGCGCCGGATCCGGCGTGAAGCGGATGCGCAGGACGCCCTCGCGCAGCGCCGCCCCCTCGACGGTGCACCGGCGCAGCACGGAGGGCAGCGGGACGATCCGGCGGAATCCTCCGACGGCGACGACGAGCTCGTCGCCGCGCCGGATCAGATCCAGCTCCTCCCGTACGGCGCCGGGCAGCGGGATGTGCCACACGTAACCGGTGCCGCCGTCCTCGGCGCCGCGGCCGGTGACGGGCCACTCGACCGGGGCGTGCGCCGGGTCGGCACCGGGCACGTCGAGGGCGGTCAGGTCCTCCGGGCCGCGCGGGTCGCGCCCCAGATGGCGGACCGGGTGGACGGCGTACGTCTCCCGCCACTCGGCGAGGGTCTTGCGCTGCTGCGCGACCAGCGCGGCCGGCCACGTCGCCCCGCCCACCTCGGGCAGGACCCGGCCGGCGACGAGGGACTCGGTGGCCAGGCCGCGCAGGGCGAGGCCGAGGGCGGCGGTGCGGACGGCCTCGGCGCCGGCCGGGCCGGGCTCGGCGACCAGGCGTACGGCGGTGCCGCGGTCGGCGACGACCGCCTCGACGGCGGCCAGTTCCAGGTCCCAGCGGGCGGCGGTCTCGTACAGCCACTCGGCGGGCATGGGAACGCCGGCGAGCCGGCCGAGGACGGGGCGCAGGGCGCGGGCGGCCTGCCGCTCCGGCGGCAACAGCCGGCGCAGGTACCGGCGCAGTTCCTCGGGCAGGGCGAGCAGGTCGAGGGCGCGCGCGACGGGCGGCAGGTCGACCACCAGCAGGCCGAACGAGTCCGACAGCGCCGCGTCCCGCAGCGCGCGCAGCAGGGTCAGCTCCTCCGCGCCGGGCAGCGGGGTGACCTCCTCGGCGTCCAGGCGGGCGGCGCCCAGCAGGTCCAGGACGCCGGCGGCCCGGTCCTGGAAGGCGGTGAGGTCGTCGCGCAACGCCGCGGCCACGTCGGGGCGCCAGGCCGTCAGGTGCGGTGCGACGGACACCGGCTCGGCTCCCGTCGGCACGCCCAGCACCGCGCCGAGGGTGTCCGTGCGGTCGGCGCCGAGAAGGAGGGTGGGGGTGCCGTCACGGGCGGCGGCGAGGGCGGTCGCGGCGGCAACGGTCGTACGGCCCGAGCCGCCGGGGCCCGTGATCAGGAGGGTGCGCATGATGCTGAACGGTAGCCGTGCCGACGGCTCGTTCGCCTGCGGGGCGCTGCCTGCCGGTGTCGGGGCGGCGGCCGCGTCCGGGGGGCCCGCGTGTCCCCCGGCTCGCCGACGTCCTTTGGCCCGGGCCCGGCGCCTGCCGTCCCGTGCTCCGGCGCGTCACCCCGGGTCCGCGGCGGCCGGCGTGCGGGGACCCATGCCGTGGGCGGCCGTCGTCCGTCGCCGGGCGGTCGCCGGCTGCCGTGGGCTCCCGCGCGCTCCGCCCCGGCGCGCCCCGGGCCGCTCGCCGGGGACGGCCCGCGCGCCGCCCCGGGTGCCGCCCCTACTTCTCCCCCGACTCCACGCGCTTCTTCAGGCCGGCCAGCGCCCGGTCGATGATGACCTTCTCCGCCTTGCGCTTGATCATCCCGAGCATCGGGATCTTGACGTCCACGGTGAGCCGGTAGGTCACCTCGGTCGCGCCGTCACCCGCCGGCTTCAGCAGGTAGGAGCCGTCCAGGGAGCGCAGCATCTGGGACTTCACCAGCGTCCAGGACACCTCGTCGTCACCGCTCCAGGTGTACGCGAGCGTCTGGTCGTCCTTGATGGCGCCCGCGTCCATCACGAGACGGACCTGTTCGGCGCGGCCCTGGGCGTCCTTCGTGAGGACCTCGGCCTCCTTCACCTCACCGGTCCAGTCGGGGTAGCGGGCGAAGTCCGCGATCACCCCCATGACCTCGGCCGGTGCCGCCTCGATCGTGATGCTCGAGCTGGTGTGTTCCGCCATCGCCGTGGCTCCTCCAGATGCGGGCCGGTAGGCCTCGTGAGGCCGGTCAGTGCTGTGGTCGTGCGCACGTGTGTGCAGCGTGAAGGCTACCGCGCGGCCGTCCGCCGGACGTCATCCCGCCGGGCCCCGCCCGCGCGCCCCGGCGTGAATGTCACCACTGCAGCACCCAGGGCTTCCCGGTCGCGGCGAAGTGCCCGACGTTCACGCACTCGGTGGTCCCGATCCGCATCCGGCGCGCCAGCGGCTGGTGGACGTGGCCGAAGAGCGCGTACCGGGGACGGGTGCGGCGAATGGCGTCCAGCAGGGCGCGGCTGCCCCGCTCGAAGCGGCGCGCGACGGTGTCATAGACCAGTTCGGGCACGTCGGGCGGGATGTGCGTGCACAGCACGTCGACCTCCCCGACCGCCTCGATCTTCGCCGCGTACTCCTCGTCGCCGATCTCGTACGGCGTCCGCATGGGGGTGCGCAGCCCACCGCCGACGAAGCCGAACACCCGGCCGCCGATCTCCACCCGCTCCCCGTCGAGCACGGTGGTGCCCGGTGCGGCGTACTCGCGCCACAGGGGCGGCATGTCGACGTTGCCGTAGGTGGCGTACGTGGGGGTGGGGAACGCGGCGAACAGCTCGGCGTACTGCTTGCGCACCGCCTGCTCCATGATCGTCGCCCGGTCCTCGCTGATGCCCTCCCACAGCCGGGCGCCGAGTTCCCGCGCCTCCTCGAAGCGGCGGGCGGTGCGCAGTTCGACGATGCGGTCGGCGTTCTCCACGCCGAACAGGTCGGGGAAGATACCGCGGGAGTGGTCGCCGTAGTCCAGGAAGAGGATCAGGTCCCCGAGGCAGATCAGGGCGTCGGCACCGTCGCCGGCCCTGGCCAGGTCGCGTGCGTTGCCGTGCACGTCGCTGACCACGTGGACGCGGGTGCCGCGGTTTCCGGCCGGTGTGGATGCCATGGCGATCAAGCGTAGGCGTGGGGGCGTACGTGAACAACTGCGGCCCAACCTGCGGTTACTGGCTCGTCGGGAGGCGCGTGGACTACTGTGCGCGAAGGAAACCCATTCCGTGTGACGCAGCGAACATCTCACCGGGACCCCCTGTCGAAATGGCCATACCGACGGGTAACGTCCGGGCCGTCCAGTCGTGCTCTGGATTTCGGCCAACGTGTCCCCGGCTTGTCGGTGGGGCCCCGGAGCACCCGCCCGAGCCGCGGACCGGCACCGTCGCATCACACAACGTCGTGGCGCCGGCGCCCTAAGAGGAGCAGCAGTCTTGCGCGAGTTCAGCCTTCCGGCTTTGTACGAGGTCCCTGCGGACGGCAACCTGACCGACATCGTCCGGCGAAACGCCGCGCAGCATCCCGACGTCGCCGTCATCGCGCGCAAGGTGGGCGGTGTCTGGCGGGACGTCACCGCCACCGCCTTCCTGGCCGAGGTGCGGACCGTGGCCAAGGGACTCATCGCCTCGGGCATCCAGCCCGGCGACCGGGTGGGCCTGATGTCCCGCACCCGGTACGAGTGGACGCTGCTGGACTTCGCCATCTGGAGCGCGGGCGCCATCACCGTCCCGGTGTACGAGACCAGCTCGCCCGAGCAGGTCCAGTGGATCCTCGGCGACTCCGGCGCGACCGCCTGCGTGGTGGAGCTCGACGCCCACGCCGCCGCCGTCGAGTCGGTGCGCGAGAAGGTGCCCGCTCTGAAGAACGTCTGGCAGATCGAGGCCGGCGCGATCGAGGAGCTGGGACGGGCCGGCCAGGGCATCAGCGACGAGACGGTGGAGGAGCGCAGCTCGCTGGCGAAGGCCGACGACCCGGCGACCATCGTCTACACCTCGGGCACGACGGGCCGCCCCAAGGGCTGTGTGCTCACCCACCGCAGCTTCTTCGCCGAGTGCGGCAACATCGTCGAGCGGCTGCGCCCGCTGTTCCGCACCGGTGAGTGCTCCGTGCTGCTGTTCCTGCCGCTCGCGCACGTCTTCGGGCGTCTGGTGCAGGTGGCGCCGATGATGGCGCCGATCAAGCTCGGCTGCGTCCCGGACATCAAGAACCTCACCGACGAACTGGCCGCGTTCCGCCCGACGCTGATCCTCGGCGTCCCCCGCGTCTTCGAGAAGGTCTACAACTCGGCGCGCGCCAAGGCGCAGGCCGACGGCAAGGGCAAGATCTTCGACAAGGCCGCGGACGCCGCGATCGCGTACAGCAGGGCGCTGGACACCCCCTCGGGCCCGTCCCTCGGCCTGCGGATCAAGCACAGGACCTTCGACAAGCTGGTCTACGGCAAGCTGCGCGCGGTGCTCGGCGGCCGCGGCGAGTTCGCCATCTCCGGCGGCGCCCCGCTCGGCGAGCGTCTCGGCCACTTCTTCCGCGGCATCGGCTTCACGGTGCTGGAGGGCTACGGCCTGACCGAGTCCTGCGCGGCCACCGCGTTCAACCCCTGGGACCGGCAGAAGATCGGCACGGTCGGCCAGCCGCTGCCGGGCTCCGTCGTCCGCATCGCCGACGACGGGGAGGTGCTGCTGCACGGCGAGCACCTGTTCAAGGAGTACTGGAACAACCCGGGCGCGACGGCCGAGGCGCTGGCCGACGGCTGGTTCCACACCGGGGACATCGGCACCCTCGACGAGGACGGCTACCTGCGGATCACCGGCCGCAAGAAGGAGATCCTCGTCACCGCGGGCGGCAAGAACGTCGCCCCGGCCGTGATCGAGGACCGCATCCGCGCCCACGCGCTGGTCGCGGAGTGCATGGTGGTGGGCGACGGGCGGCCGTTCGTGGGCGCGCTGGTCACCCTCGACGAGGAGTTCCTGGACCGCTGGTGCGCCGAGCACGGCAAGCCGGTGGGTTCCACCGCGGCGTCCCTGTGCGAGGACCCGGATCTGCTGGCGGCGATCCAGACGGCGGTCGACGACGGCAACGCGGCGGTGTCGAAGGCGGAATCGGTGCGCAAGTTCCGTGTCCTGCCCTGTCAGTTCACGGAGGAGTCGGGCCATCTGACCCCGTCGCTGAAGCTCAAGCGGAACGTGGTGGCGAAGGACTTCGCCGACGAGATCGAGGCGATCTACGCGAAGTAGTCATCCGGCGCCCGGAGTCACGGCGCGGTGTCCTCGTCCGAGCCCACGGCGACGGG
>NZ_JBSFNN010000059.1:0-41602 GCF_053587115.1 Streptomyces sp. NPDC003697 | reverse complement strand
GCAGTCATGGGCCGCATCGTACCTACGCCCCCGTAAGTCACCCGTCAGGGGCACCGCTCAACAGGGGCAACGCAAAAAGTTCTTCAGTCCTGCCCGGGGCGGCAAAGGGCCGCGACCGACGGCGGCCAGCACACCCCGCCCCGTTTCCTCAGGCGAATCACGCTCCGGACACCCTTATGTGTGAAGCCACCGCCAGCCGCTCTCACGTCTGTGCGTACGAAAACTACCGTTCGTCGCCGGAGGTGACCGAACGATGACGGCCTGTGCGTCTGCCAAGCTCTCGCCCACGTTCGACCAAGGGGTGGCCCCGCCGCCGACGGCGGGCCGCGGGCACGGCGGTGGGACGCGGGCAGGCTGCACGATCACCGTGGACGGCGCCTACGCCGCCCGTCTCGCGGGCGGCGGCGACTCCCTGTACCCGGAGCGCTGGACGCTGGACGGTCCCGAGCCGTACGCGGTTCCGCTGCCCGGCAGCCGGCCCGAGGAGCCCGGCACGGAGGTGCAGCCGATGGGCGACGGGCGGGTCCTCATCCGCCGGCCGGTGGCGGGCCTGCACGTCTTCTCGCTGCTGTACCCGACCGGTCCCGGCACCGGTGAGCTGCCGCTCGGCACGGTCGAGTGCCCGGACGGCACCTGCCTGCGGCTGCTGCCCCCGGTGCCGGGCGGGGGGCGGGCGTACGCGCTCGCCGTGGGCGTGCGCTCCACCGCGGTGTGGCGGGTGGCGGGCGGCGGCTTCGGGCCGCAGCTGCTGGCCGAGGTGCCGGGGCGCTGCTCGGGCGGAGCCTGGCTGGACCGGCAGGGCCGGATGCTGGCCCTGGACCGGGAGACCGGCGGGCGGACCAAGGCGGTGGTGGTCGACCTGGAACGCGGCGGCGAGGTGTCGCCACTGCTGCAGATCGCCGCCGACAGCGACGACCGACTCCTCCTCGCCGACCCCGACAGCGGGCTGCTGCTCGTCGGCTCCGACGCGGCGTCGCCCGGGCAGGAACGGTTGGGCTGGGGCGTGCTGGGCAGCACCCTGCCGGTGCGCTTCCCGGAGTGCCTGCGGCTGCCCGACTGCGTGGTCACGCCGTTCGCGATCCAGCCGGGGCAGATGCTGACGCCGGAGCAGTGCGGGGTGGCGCTGCGCATCGACGGCGCGCTCGGCAGCTGGGTCGGTGTGTGGCGGCCCGCCGAGCGGCAGGTGTGCCATCTTGCGGCGCCGGAGGGCTGGCTGGCCGGGTCCGGGCTCTGGACGGCGGACGGGGTGCTCCGTCTGCCGTATGCCACGGCGTCGGTGCCGTGCGGGGTGGCCCACTGGGAGGCACCGCTGCCGGGGGCCGCCCGGGAGGCGCGGGGGGCTCGGGTGGCGGTGCCGGCCGGGGCACGCTGGGCCCCGCAGGGGCCGGACGGTACGGCGGACGCGCCGCTGTGGGCGCCGGCCGGAGCGAAGCCGGCGTCGGGCGGGACGCGCCGGGCACTGGGCGGGCCGGACGGGACTGCGGACGGACCGCGTCGGGTGCCGGACGAGGCCGCGGACGCACCGCGTCGGGTGCCGGACCAGGCGAACGCGGCGCCCGGCGAAGGACACCGGGCGCCGGACGAGCCGGACGGGGCCGCCGACGCACCGCGTCGGGTGCCGGACCGGCCCATGGGCGCCGCCGCGCCGCCGCGTCGGGTGCCGGACCAGGTCGACGCGGCGTCCGGCGAGGCGCGCCGGGTGCGGAGCGGGCCGGCCGCGGCGGCGCGCGGACCGCGCTGGGTGCGGGAAGGGGCGGGCGCGGTGCTGGAAGGGGCGCGGTGGGTCGAGGTGCGGCGTACCGCGCGGCCGGGTGACGGCTCCTGGCCGGGCGCGGAGCGGAACGTGCCGGGCGGCGGCTCGGGTTCGGCGGGCTCGGGCCTGAACCTCTTCCTGGACGGGGCGCGTTCGGGTGCCTCGCGGGTCACGCTCGTTCCCCGGCCGTCGGGGGTTCCCATGCTGCCCCCGGGGCCGGGGGTGCCGTCCTCGCCGCCGGCGGACGGGGCGTACGACATGCCGGAACCGGCGTCGGCGGCGCCCGGCGCGCCGCGGCCCGTCCCCCTGCAGCAGGCGCCGCTGACGGGACGTACGGCAGGCCGGTAACGAAGTCGTGCCGATACGCGTGGGCGCCTGGATTTCGCCCGAGGTGTGCCGGTTAGACTCGCCCGGCTGTACGAAGGATCATGGTTGACGGGGTGAATTCTGCCGATGAGCGACGCCAGCACGACCCAGCCGTTCGAGGCCGAGGTCCAGGGTTTCCAGGAGGCCCAGGGGCACGGCAAGCACCGTGGCCCGGTCTCGCCCAGGACGGTGAGGCGGCCCCGCGGGGCCGTCACCGCAGGCCGGCGGCCGAGGAATCCGAAGCGGCTGCCTGACGGTACGTCCGTGACGAGCGGGCCCCGTCCTTCCCCAGGGAGAGACGGGGCCCTTCCACGTGCCGTGGTCCCCGTGCGGAAGGCCCGGCAGGGCCTCGCCCGGTGCCGTACCGGGACGCTCGCTCCCGCAGCGGTGCCGGCCGTCTCAGGAGAGGCCGACGACGCCGGTGAGCACGGGGGCGTCGGCCCGCTCGACCGCGGTCGCGGCCACCCGTACCGCGGCCGCGCCCGTGTCCGTGCTCCCCGCCGCACTCCCGCCTCCGCCCCGCTGCCGCCACATGCGCAGACGCAGGGTCTCCCCCGGGTACACCACCCCGGCGAAGCGGGCGGCCCAGGAGCGCACACGGGTCACGTCGCCGTCGAGCCGCGTGTCGACGACGGCCTTCAGCGTCAGGCCGTAGGTGCACAGGCCGTGCAGGATCGGCCGCTCGAAGCCGGCGCGGCGGGCGAAGACGGGGTCGGCGTGCAGGGGGTTGGCGTCTCCGCAGAGGCGGTACAGGAGGGCCTGGTCGTCGCGGGTCGGCCGTTCGGTGACGGTGTCCGGTGCGCCGGTGGGCGGCTCCGGGCGGACCGAGGGGCCGCGGTCGCCGCCCCAGCCGCCCTCCCCCCGGACGAAGATGTCGGCCTCGGCGGTCCACAGCGGCCCGTCGGCGTCGGCGGCCTCGGTGCGCAGGACGAGGAGGGCCGCGGTGCCCTTGTCGTGCACGGCGGTGATGCGGTCGGTGGTGGTGGCGGTGCCGCGCACGGGAATCGGGCGGTGCAGGGTCAGCGACTGGCCGCCGTGCAGGACGCGGGCGAGGTCGACGTCGACGCCGGGCAGGGACAGGCCGCTGATCACTCCGGGTGGGCCGCCGCCGGCGACGGTGGCGAAGCTCGGCAGGACGTGCAGCCGGTCCTCCAGCGTGTAGCGCAGTTCGCCGGGGGCGGTCGCGGGGACGCCCGCGCCGATGCCCAGGTGGTAGAGCTGGACGTCCTTGCGGTCCCAGGTGATCCGGCCGGTCCTGGGTGCGGCGGCCAGTGCCTGGGCGGGGTCGATGGGCATGTGGCTCCTGATCGCTGACGAGGGCGGCGGGACACCGACGGGACGGCACGACGTGCGGCCGGGGACGGTCCCGTCCGGTCCGGCCAGGGACCGGCCCGGAGAGCCGGCACCGTCCCGGGCGGGCGCACGTCACGGCCGGGTGCCGTCGTCGCGTGACCGCGGGCCGGGGATCGTGCGGAGGGCCCCGGGCGTGAGCTGCCGGCCGTGACAATTGTCCTGCCCGGGACCGTACAAGCGCCTCTGCCGGCCCGGCGCACCGCCCGCGTACCGTCGTCGTCAGGACGACGGCCGGCACCGGTCCGGCGGGCCGTCGCGGTGTCGTACCGCGGCGGCACGGGGATCGTCTGAACGGGGGGTCACGGACATGACGTGGTGGCGAACGGTCTCGGGCCGCCGGGACGCCCGGCGGTCGGCGTGTGCGGAACACAGACGGCACGTGCCGCGGTTCAGGGCGCGGCTGCGGCAGGCCCGGAAGGCCGGGGAGCCGCTGGAGGAGCCGGGCCCGCCGCCCAGCGGTTTCGCCCTGCTGCCCTGGCTGCTGATGGGCATGGGCGCCTTCTCCAACATCTTCCAGGGCAGGACGCCCAATCCGTGGATCGGCATCGCCGGCCTGGTCGTCTTCAACTCGCTGTACATCCACGTGAGCTTCCGCGCCTTCTGCAGGAAGACGCGCGAGGCGGCCTCGACGCGGTGGGCGCTGGCTCTCATGGCCGCGGTGACGTGCGGGCTGGCGCTCGGTTACGGCGGCTCCTGGCTGCTGTTCTTCCCGCTGCTCGGGCTGGCGACGGGGGCGATCCTGCGCGGCCGGTGGCTCGGCCGGACCGGCATCTCGCTGGGCCTGGCCGCGGGCGCGGTCGCCGCTCTGCACGAGGGCTGGGACGGGATCGACATCGCCTACGCCACCTTCCTGTCGACGATGGTGACGGCCGCGCTGCTGAGCCTGTCGGAGGCCGTGCGGGAGCTGCGGGCGGCGCGCGAGGAACTGGCCCGCCGAGCGGTGGAGCGGGAGCGGCTGCGCTTCTCCCGCGACCTGCACGACCTGCTCGGCCACACGCTGTCGGTGATCGTCGTGAAGTCGGAGGCCGCCCGGCGGCTGGCCCACCGGGATCTGGAGGCGGCGCTGACGCAGGTGACGGACATCGAGTCGGTCGGCCGTCAGGCCCTCACCGAGATCCGCGAGGCGGTCACCGGGTACCGCGAGGGCAGCCTGTCCACAGAGCTGGACCGCGCCCGCTCGGCGCTGGCCGCCGCCGGTATCGAGGCCGTCGTGGAACGGTCGGGGGTTCCTCTGTCGGCGCGGACCGAAGCCCTGCTGGGGTGGGTGGTGCGGGAGGCGGTCACCAACGCGGTGCGGCACAGCGGCGCCGGCCGCTGCGAGATCAGCGTCGAGGGCACCGCGGAACGGGTGCGTCTGACGGTCGCCGACGACGGGTCCGGGGCGGCCCGCCCGCCGGCCGGGGCGACCGCGGCGGCATCACCGGCCCCTTCGGCCGGCTCCGCCCCGTCCCCCTGGGCCTGCGGGGCGGGAGGCACCGGCCTGAAGGGCCTGACCGAACGCCTCGCGGCGGCGGGCGGCTCACTGCGGGCCGGCCCGTCACCGCACGGCGGCTTCACGGTCGCCGCCGAGCTGCCGGGGGACGGCGACCTGGGCACGGACGGCGCCGGCTTCCCCGGGAGCGGCGAACTCGGCACGGACGGCGAACTCCCCGCCCACCGTCGGCGGGACCCGGCCAGGACCGCGGCCCCTACGCTGCGCCCGTGAACGAGATGCCGCGCGAGCACCGGCCCGCCACGTCGGTCCGGATCCTGCTCGCCGAGGACCAGGGCATGATGCGCGGCGCGCTGGCCCTGCTGCTCGGCATGGAGGACGACATGGAGGTCGTCGCCCAGGTGGCGGCGGGGGACGCGATCGTGGACGCGGCGCTGCTGCACCGCCCCGACGTGGCCCTGCTGGACATCGAACTGCCGGGCCGCAGCGGACTGGACGCCGCCGCCGATCTGCGCGGGCAGGTGCCCGGCTGCCGGGTGCTGATCCTGACCACCTTCGGCCGGCCCGGTTATCTGCGCCGCGCCCTGGAGGCGGGCGCGGCGGGCTTCCTGGTGAAGGACGGGCCGGTGGAGGAGCTGGCCGCCGCGATCCGCCGGGTGCTCACCGGGGAGACGGTGGTGGACCCGGCGCTCGCCGCGGCGGCCCTCAGTGCCGGCCCGAGCCCGCTCACCGCCCGCGAGTGCGACGTGCTGAGGGCCTCGGCCGACGGGGCGACCGTCGCCGACGTCGCCGCCGCGCTGCACCTGTCGGAGTCGACCGTCCGCAACTACCTCTCCTCCGCCATCGGCAAGACGGGCACCCGCAACCGCACGGAGGCGGTACGGGAGGCCCGGCACCAGGGATGGCTGTAGGGCGAAGGCTCGTGGGGGAAGCCCTTCACCCCGTCCGGCCGGGACGGTTCTCCCCCGCGGGCCCACGGTCGCGGCCGGCCTGACGGGCCGTCAGATGCTCACGAAACGGTCAAGGATTCGTTAGGACGCCGAAGCAACGGAATAGGTGCCTCGGCGAACGAGGTTGACGTCTGCGGCCGTCCCGCACGGTCCCTGCCGACCTCATTCACCTCACGGCCGGAGGCCTGACCTCGTGACGCCCATGTCGACCGACCAGCCCGCCCGGAGCGCGAACGGGGCCGTCGTCCCGGTGCTCGCCTTCGCGGGCATCGTGGTCGCGGTGATGCAGACCCTGCTCGTCCCGGTCGTCAAGGATCTGCCGCACCTGCTGGGCACCGCGCCCGGCGACGCCACCTGGGTGCTGACCTCCACCCTGCTCTCCGGTGCCGTCGCCACGCCCATCATGGGCCGCCTCGGCGATCTGTACGGCAAGCGGCGGATGCTCGTCGCGAGCCTGGCGGTGATGGTGGTGGGTGCCGTCGTCAGCGCCGTCACCAGCCAGTTGCTGTTGATGATCGTCGGCCGCACCCTGCAGGGCTTCGCGATGGGCGCGATCCCGCTCGGCATCGGGCTGATGCGGGACATGCTGCCCCGCGAACGGCTCGGCTCGGCGATGGCCCTGATGAGCTCCTCGATCGGCGTCGGCGGGGGTCTGGCGCTGCCCGCGGCGGCGCTGGTCGCCCAGCACGCGGACTGGCACGTGCTGTTCTACGGCGCCGCCGGGCTCGGCGTGCTGTCCATCGCCCTGACCCTGCTCGTCGTCCCCGAGTCGCCGACGCGCGCCCGGGGCTCGTTCGACCTGCCGGGCGCGCTCGGTCTGTCCGCCGGCCTGGTCCTGCTGCTGCTGCCCGTCACGAAGGGCAGGGACTGGGGCTGGGCGTCCGGGACCACGCTCGGCCTTTTCGGTGCCGCCGTCGCCGTCCTGCTCCTGTGGGGCCTGCTGGAACTGCGGGTCAAGGCCCCGCTGGTGGACCTGCGCACGACCGCCCGTCGCGAGGTGCTGCTGACCAACCTCGCCTCGATCATGGTCGGCGTCAGCTTCTACGTCGTCTCGCTGGTCCTGCCGCAGCTGCTCCAGCTGCCCGCGGCCACCGGTTACGGCCTCGGGCAGTCGATGGTCGTCGCCGGGCTGTGCGTGGCCCCGCTGGGCCTGACGATGATGTTCACGGCGCCCGTCTACGCCCGGCTGTCCGCCCGGTACGGCCCCAGGACCACGCTCGTCACCGGCCTGCTGGTGATCGGCGTCGGCTACGGCGGCGGTCTCGGTCTGATGGACGCGGCCTGGCAGACGGTCGTCACCTCGGTGCTGCTGGGCGCCGGCATCGGCCTGGCCTACTCCTCCCTGCCGGCGCTGATCGTCGGCGCGGTCCCCGCCTCGGAGACGGGCGCGGCCAACGGTCTCAACACGCTGATGCGGTCCGTCGGCACGTCGGTGTCCAGCGCCGTCATCGGCATGGTGCTCGCCGGCACCGCGCACCAGGTCAACGGCGTCGCGGTCCCGAGCATGCAGGGCTTCCGCGTCTCGTTCCTGATCGCGGCGGCCGCGGTCGCCCTCGGTCTCGTGCTGGCCCTGTGCCTGCCGCGGTCGGTCATGCCGGCGAGGTCGCAGCTGCGGGCCAGCAGCGAGGAGGACGCCAACCTGGAGCGCGCGCGGGAGGCGCTGCGCGGTTTCCACGGCCGCGTCCTGGCCGCCGACGGCGCCCCGGTCGCCCGGGCCAAGGTCACACTGATCGACCGGCGCGGCCGTCAGGCCGGCTCGGCGCTCTCCGGCGCCGACGGCGGCTACGCGCTCGCCGTGCCGGCCGGGGGGCCGTACGTGCTGGCCGCCCGTGCCGCCGGTCACGGTCCGCTCGCCTCGGCGGCGACCCACGACGGTGACGACCGGCCGGTCGAGGTGGACCTGTCCCTGCCGGGCGAGACGGTCACCGCCTGACCGGCCCGCTCCCGCACGGGCCGGCGCCCTCCCGCCCACCGCGGCGGCGGCCCGGCACGCGACACCCGATGCGGCCCGGGGAGAGCCACCGTCGTCGGCCGCGTCGCCGGGACCATGTCGCCCGCACCCTCCGTCGGCCGCCCGGCGGGGGTGCGGCAGCATGGGGGCAGACGTTTCGTACGACCGGGAGGACCCTGATGACCGCGGCACCCAAGCCGGAGATCCTGGCCGCGTTCGAGGCCGCGAAGGGGTTCATGCCCACGGACGAGGGGCTCGCGCTGTACGCGGCGGCCGTGGACGCCGGCCGGCTCGGGCTGCCCCTGCTGGAAGTCGGCACGTACTGCGGGCGCTCGACGATCCTGCTCGCCGACGCGGCCCGGCAGGCCGGTGTCACGGCGCTCACCGTCGACCACCACCGCGGCAGCGAGGAGCAGCAGCCCGGCTGGGAGTACCACGACCCGGAGACGGTCGACCCGGAAATCGGCCTGATGGACACGCTGCCCACCTTCCGGCGCACGCTGCACCGGGCGGGCCTGGAGGAGCACGTGGTGGCGCTGGTCGGCCGCTCGCCGCAGATCGCCGCGTTCTGGAACACCCCGCTGGCCCTGGTGTTCGTCGACGGCGGGCACACCGACGAGCACGCGGGCGCCGACTACGAGGGCTGGGCGCCGCACGTGGCCGACGGCGGCCTGCTCGTCGTCCACGACGTGTTCCCCGACCCCGAGGACGAGTTCACCGGGCAGGCCCCGTACCGGGTCTACCTGCGGGCCCTGGAGTCCGGCGCGTTCGCCGAGGTCTCGGCGACCGGCTCGCTGCGCGTCCTCAGGCGAACGGACGCGACGGGCCGGGGGCGCGGTTAGAGTCACTGACGTGTCGTACGCAGGCCCGGACTTCGATTCCCCGCAGCCGCCCCGCCGTTCCCGTCGCGGGCCGCTGACCGTCGCCCTCGCCGCACTGGTGCCCGTCGCCCTGCTGGGCTGGCTCGTGTACGAGGCGGTGGGCGCCCCGGGCGGCTCGGACGGCGCCGGGGCCCGGCCGGGCCCGAGCGCTTCCGCCGCGACCGCCCCGCCGGTGCGGCCCGTCCTGCCCGGCGACGACGGCAAGCGGCCCCACACGCCGGGGTCCGCGTCGCCGACGCCGTCGCCCTCGTCGGCCGCTCCCGCCGCCACCGGGCCGCTGCGGGGGAAGGTCGTCGTCATCGACCCGGGCCACAACCCCGGCAACTTCCGGCACACGGCCGAGATCAACCGCCCCGTGGACATCGGCACCCACCGCAAGGAGTGCGACACCACGGGCACGTCCACCAACGACGGCTACAGCGAGGCCCGGTTCACGCTGGAGCTGGCGCACCGGCTGCGCACGCTGCTCGAACAGCAGGGCGCCACGGTGAGGCTGACCCACGACGACGGCACACGGGCCTGGGGCCCGTGCGTGGACGAACGCGCCCGGATCGGCAACTCCGCGCACGCCGACGCCGCGATCTCCCTCCACGCCGACGGGGCGGCCCCGGGTGACCGCGGCTTCCACGTCATCCTCCCGGCGTCCGTGCACGCCGGAGCCGCCGACACCCGCCCGATCGCCGCCGCCTCCCGTGATCTCGGCGAGCGGATCGCGGGCAACTTCGTGCGCGCGACGGGCAACGCGCCCTCCAACTACGTCGGCGGCGGCACCGGCCTCGTCACTCGGGGGGACCTGGGCGGTCTCAATCTGTCAACGGTTCCCAAGGTGTTCATCGAGTGCGGGAACATGCGCGACAGGACGGACGCGGCGCTGCTGACCAGCGACGCCTGGCGGCGGAAGGCGGCGCAGGGGATCTCCGAGGGAATCGTGGGTTTCCTGCGCGGGTCCTGATCGGCGGGCGGATCCCGGCGGACAGCCTCAGGGTGCGGACGATAATGTCGTCCGTACGACGAGGGGTCATCCCCGCGCTTCGCACCGGGGGCTGACGGCGACATGGTGACAGCGACGCCTCCACCGACGACGAGACGACCTATTCGAAGGACCTGAAGTGAATATCCGCTCCCTCACTCGAGGCGACGGCGTGGTGATCGGAGCAGCGGTGTTGCTGTTCATCGCCTCGTTCCTCGACCTGGCCGACGGTATCTACGTTGTGAACGCGTGGGACCAGCTCGGGCTGGGCTTCGGTGTCTACCTGGCCGGTGTGATCGGTGCCGCGCTCGTTGTGACCGCCCGTCTGCTTCCGCAGCCGCGCAAGGTCGCGGGGCTGGAGCTGGGCACGGTCGGCACCGTGCTGGCGGTCTCGGCGGCCTGGGCGCTGCTGTGGACGCTGATCGACACGGTCAACGCGGGTGCCGGGCTGATCCTCGGCTTCCTCGCCGCGCTCGTCATCGCCGCGGCCGCCGTCGCCACCCCCCTCGTCCCCGCCCTGCAGGCCGCTCTCCTCCCGGCCCCCGGGCCGGCCGCACCGCAGCCCTACGGCGCCCAGCCGCCGGCCGGTTACGGCTACCCGGGTGCCCAGCCGCAGTCGTTCGGCGGGCAGCCCCAGCCGGGCGGGCCCTACCCGGGGCAGCAGGTGCAGCAGGCTCCGCAGGACCAGCAGCCGGCGGCGCCCTTCTCGCCGTTCTGGTTCGCCGTGCCGGGGCCGCGTCCGCTGTACGCGGAGGACGGCTCGCCGGCGCAGATCGCCGAACTGTCGCCGGGCGTCTGGTACCTGGCCGTGGAGCAGCGCGGCGCCGGGCTGCTGACGGAGATGCAGGACGGCCGCCGGGGTGTGCTGCAGGACGCCTCCAACATCCAGCGCGGCTGAGCGCCGCCGCCGTTCACGGCCCCCGCCCCTCCGGACGGGGGCCGTCGCCGTTCCGCGTCCCCACCCACCACGCGACTTGGCGGCCGGCGCGACCCAACTGCTCCCGGTGAAGAAGGCGTTGCGGTGTGCGAGCCGGGCGGCGCGGTTTCAAACGGGATTCCGGGGCCAGACGGAGAGCATGTCCCTTGCATATCGCAGAGGTTCCCACTCCGCCGGAACGGTCGTCGCGGTGATCGCGGACGTCATGGCCGTCATCCTCGGACTGTGGATCGTGATGTACCTGCTGGAGGCGAACCGGGCCAACGACCTGGTGCGGTTCGTCCATGACGCGGCCGACTGGCTGGCCGCCTGGTCGCGGGACCTGTTCACCTTCGACGAGGCCTGGGCGCGTGTCGTCGCCGGCTACGGCCTGGCCGCCGTCGTCTACCTGTTCGTCGGCCACGCCGTCGCGTCCCGTCTCGGACGCCGCTGACGTCCGCCCGCGTCCGGCGCCGTCACAGTCGGTACGGCGCCGGCGGCGGGCGAGGTCAGGGACAGCAGTCGGGGTCGAGGCCGCGCGGCAGGCGGTCGGCGGAGAAGACCGTGCAGGTGGCCTCGTGGCCGCCCAGGGCCGCCACGGCGAGCAGGAGCGAACCGGCGGTCCAGGTGGTGAGTTCACGGGGCCATACGGCGCCGTCCTCGAAGACGTAGCCCGTCCAGTACAGGCCGGTCTCCGGATCGCGCAGATGCTGGATGGACTGCAGGACGTCCAGGGCGCGGTCCGACTCGCCCACCGCCCAGAGCGTCAGCGCCAGTTCGGCGGACTCGCCGCCCGTCACCCACGGGTTGGGCACCACGCAGCGCACCCCGAGGCCGGGGACCACGAACCGGTCCCAGTCCGCCTCGATGCGCTCCTTGGCCTCCGCGTCCGTCACCGCTCCGCCGAGCACCGGGTAGTACCAGTCCATCGAGTAGCGGTTCTTGTCCAGGAACCGCTCGGGGTGCCTGCGGATGGCGTGCCGCAGCGCGCCCACCGCCAGCTCCCAGTCCGGCTGGGGCTCCTCGCGCTGCTCGGCGATCGCCAGCGCGCAGCACAGCGCGTGGTGGATGGAGGAGCATCCGGTCAGCAGGGCGTCCGTGGTGGGCGTGCCGTCGTCCTCCCGCTTCCAGCCGATCTCGCCGCCAGGCTGCTGCAGCCGCAGCACGAACTCGACCGCCGCGTACACCACCGGCCACATGCGGTCCAGGAAGGTGTCGTCGCCGGTCGACAGGTAGTGGTGCCACACGCCGACCGCTATGTAGGCGACGAAGTTGGTCTCCCGGCCCCGGTCGGTGACGTCCTCGGGGTCCCCGTCGGCGTACGCGGCGTACCAGGAGCCGTCCGGGCGCTGGTGCCGGGCCAGCCAGGCGTACGCCCGCTCGGCGGCCTCGTGCTGGCCGGCCGCGTCGAGCGCCATCGCCGCCTCGGTGTGGTCCCACGGGTCGAGGTGGTGCCCCCTGAACCACGGGATGGCGCCGTCCTCCCGCTGAGCGGCGAGGATGCCGTGGACGGTCGCGGCAGCCTGCTCGGCGGTGAGGACCCCGGGCAGGACGAGGTGTTCTGTCCGGGGAGTGGTCACCGGGCGGCCGCCTCGGGCGCCGGAGCCGTGCCGGCCGTCCCGGAGTCCGCGCCGGCCCCGGGGAGCCCGGGCAGGTGCGGCTTGGTCGCGTAGGCGACGAAGCTCTTGCCGATGACCGGGTTCAGCGCCCGCTCGGCGACGCGGGTGGCCAGGGGCTTCTTCATGATGTCCCAGACCAGCAGCTTGTGGTACGCCCGCACCGGCAGCGCCTTGTCGTTGTCGACGCCGAAGGCGCACTTCAGCCACCAGTACGGCGAGTGCAGCGCGTGCGCGTGGTGCGTGCCGTACGGCCTGAGCCCGGCCTCGCGCATCTTCGCCAGCAGCTCGTCCGCCCGGTAGATGCGGATGTGGCCGCCCTCGACCTCGTGGTAGGCGTCGGACAGGCTCCAGCACACCTTCTCCGGGCCGTAGCGCGGCACGGTGACCGCTATGCGCCCGCCCGGCCTGAGGACCCGCACCATCTCGGCGAGCACGCCCTTGTCGTCGGGGATGTGCTCCATCACCTCGGAGATGATGACGACGTCGAAGGACTCGTCCGGGAAGGGCAGCGCCAGCGCGTCACCCTCCATCGCCGTGGCGGTGGCGCCGGCGGGGGCCTCCCCCGCCTCCTTCATCGCGGCGAACCACTTGGCGACCTCGCGGATCTCCTCGCCGTTGCGGTCCAGGGCCACGACCCGCGCGCCGCGCCGGTAGCACTCGAACGCGTGCCGGCCCGCGCCGCAGCCGAGGTCCAGGACGCGGTCGCCCGGGGCGAGCGGGAACCGGGAGAAGTCGACGGTCAGCACGTGGCCCTGCTTTCGGCGTTGGAGGCGATGGGGGCGGTGGGAATGGGCGCGGTGGGGTCGCCGGCAAGGAGGGGGCCGGCCGTGACGACGCCGGCGGCGGTGACCGCTGGGGCCGTCGCACGGCCGGTCCGTGGGGCGGGCGCCGCCGGGGAGGGGCCGGCGGCCCCGGGGCGCCGGCCGGCCTCCTCGGCGACGGCCTCGCGGTAGTGGGCCACCGTGCCCTCCGCGGCCCGCGCCCAGGTGAAGTGCCGCAGCACCCGCTCGCGGCCGGCCCGGCCCAGCCGGTCCCGCAGCTCCGGGTCGCCCAGCAGCCGGTTCAGCGCGGCGGCCAGCGCGCCCGCGTCGCCGGGCGGCACGGCGAGGCAGGTCTCTCCGTCGCGTCCGGCGACCTCGGGGATCGCGCCGCCGGTCGTGGCGACCAGCGGCGTGCCCGTGGCCATGGCCTCCGCCGCCGGCAGGGAGAAGCCCTCGTACAGCGACGGCACGCAGGCGACCTCGGCCGAGCGCACCAGGTCGACCAGTTCGGCGTCCGAGACGCCCTTGACGAACTCGACGGCGCCCTCGAGGCCGTACCGCTCCACCGCCTGGGCGACCGGTCCCTCGATGGGCCGCTTGCCGACGACGACGAGGTGCGCGCCGGGCTGTTCGGTCCGCACCTTCGCCAGTGCCTCGACGAGGAAGACCAGGCCCTTGAGCGGCACGTCCGCGCTGGAGGTGGTCACGATCCGGCCCGGCACCTTCGCGACGGCGGGGTCGGGGGAGAACAGGTCGGTGTCGGCGCCGATGTGGACGACGTGGACGCGGTCCTCGCGCACGCCCAGGTGGTCGACGATCTCCTGCCGGGACGAGCCGGAGACGGTCAGCACCGACGGCAGGCGGCGCGCCACACGCTTCTGCATGCGGGTGAAGGCGTACCAGCGGCGCACGGACAGCCGCCGCTTCCGGCTCCCGGCGGCGTCCAGCTCCAGTTGCCGGTCCACGGTGATGGGGTGGTGGACGGTGGTCACGAGCGGGGCGCCCACGTCGCCCAGCAGCCCGTAGCCGAGGGTCTGGTTGTCGTGCACGACGTCGAACTCGCCGCGCCGGGCGCGCAGATGGCGGCGGGCGCGCAGGGAGAACGTCAGCGGCTCGGGGAAGCCGCCGGTCCACATGGTGGCGACCTCGAGCGCGTCGATCCAGTCGCGGTACTCGTCGCGCCCGGGGGTGCGGAAGGGGTCCGGCTGGCGGTACAGGTCGAGGCTGGGCAGCTCGGTCAGGGTCAGGCCGTCGTACCCCTCGTCGAGGACGGGGTAGGGCTGGGCGCCGATCACCTCGACGCGGTGGCCGAGGCGGGCCAGCTCGCGGGAGAGGTGGCGCACGTAGACGCCCTGGCCGCCGCAGAACGGGTTTCCCTTGTAGGTGAGGAGCGCGATGCGGAGCGGGCGCTCCCCGTCCGCGGCACGGTCCTCGCGGGGACCCGCCTGACTGGCCTCAGCGGTCACTTGGGGCCCCCTTCTGCCTGCACTGCCACGCGAGATTACGCCGGGACGATAATCTAGAACAAGTTTCAGACTTGATCGTTCAGGAGGCTCCGAATCTACCGGCAGGTAGCGGCGCCGCGAGAAGTGGATCAGGTGATTCACGCCACGGCGCAGCCCTGCCATGCTGTTCGGACATCCGCCCTCACCGACTGTCACGGACGGGACCATGCCTGCGGAAGCCCACGGGGAAGCCGGTACCGCCCGGCCCTCCGCCACCGCCGCCCCCGCGGGAGCGGGGGCGGCCCCGCCCCTGACCGAACGGCAGGAGGCCCGGCGCCGCCGCATCCTGCGGGCGAGCGCGCAGCTGGCCGGCCGGGGCGGGTTCGACGCCGTGCAGATGCGGGAGGTCGCGGAGTCCTCGCAGGTGGCGCTCGGCACGCTGTACCGCTACTTCCCGTCCAAGGTGCACCTGCTGGTGGCCACGATGCAGGACCAGTTGGAGCACCTGCACGGCACGCTGCGCAAGAATCCGCCGCTCGGCGCCACGCCCGCGGAGCGGGTCTCCGAGACCCTGATGCGGGCCTTCCGCGCCCTGCAGCGGGAGCCCTACCTGGCCGACGCGATGGTCCGCGCGCTGACGTTCGCGGACCGCGGTGTCAGCGCCGAGGTCGACCAGGTCCACCGCCTGACCACGGCGATCGTCCTGGAGGCCACGGGCCTGCAGGACCCGACCCCCGGGCAGCTCTCGGTGGTCCGCGTGATCGAGCACACCTGGCACTCGGCGCTGATCACCTGGCTGTCGGGCCGCGCCTCCATCGATCAGGTGGGCACCGACATCGAGACGGCCTGCCGGCTGATCGGCCTGACGGCGCCCGGGGACGACGGGCGCTGACCCACCGGCCGGCGCGCTGACCCGTCCGGCCGGGCACGGGCTGCCCTCGGCCGCCTGGTTACGGGCCGGTAGAGTGTGCGCGTCGTCATCACGCCCGTACGGGGAAAGCCGGTGCAAGTCCGGCGCTGACGCTTCGCCGGCTCTCGACTCCGCGCGGGCGGGGGGCCTCCGCCGTGCGCCGTCCGCGAGGGCGGTGTGCCGGAACGCCCCGCGCGGTCGGGTGACCGGCTCACGCGCGTCGGCGGTCCGCCGGCGCACGGCACCGTCGAGGTGTGCGGAGCCCAGCGGCCGGGTCCTTCCGGGCTGTCCGGCTTGCGCCGGGGGGAGCGGAAGGGGCCGGCGTGCCCCCACGCGCCCCGAACAACAAGGAAGAGGCATCCGCCGATCATGAACGTCCGCCGCAGCGCCGCGGTCCTGGCCGCCGTCGCCGTGATCGGCACCGCGGCTCCCGCCGTCGCCGCCGACTCCGCCCCGTCCGCGTCACCGTCGCCGGTGATCCCCTCGGGCCTGTACGGCAGCACCGACCCGCAGTACGACGGTGTCTGGCGCCAGTCCCTCGCGCTGCTGGCACAGCACACGGCGGGGGTCAGGCCCGCAGCGAAGGCCGTCGACTGGCTGACGGGGCAGCAGTGCGCGAACGGCGCGTTCGCCGCCTTCCGCGCCGACGCCTCCCCGGCCTGCGACGCCAAGGTCATGGTGGACACCAACAGCACGGCCGCCGCCGTCCAGGCCCTCGCCGCGCTCGGCGGCCACGACGCCGAGACCGGCAAGGCGCTGTCCTGGCTGAAGTCCGTCCAGAACCAGGACGGCGGCTGGGGCTACATGCCCGGCGGGCCCAGCGACACCAACTCGACGTCCGTCGTCGTCGGCGCGCTCGCCGCCGCCGGCGACGCCCCCGCGAAGGTCGTGAAGGGCGGCAAGTCCCCCTACGACGCCCTGCTGAAGCTGGCCCTGCCCTGCTCCGGCGACGGTGCGGGCGCCTTCGCCTACCAGCCGGACAAGAAGGGCGCGCTCGCCGCCAACGCGGACGCCACGGCGGCCGGCGTCCTCGCCGCGCTCGGGCAGGGCATGGCCGCCGGGTCCGCGAAGGGCGCCGCCGAGGCCCGGTGCGCCGACGCGGCGAAGCCGACGCCGCGGCAGGCCGCGGCCAACGGCGCGTCGTACCTGGCGCGGGCGGTCGGGAGGACCGGCTACCTGACGTCCGTGCTGCCCGGCGCCACCGAACAGCCCGACTACGGCAACACCGCCGACGCGGTCGTCGCGCTCGCGGCGCAGGGCGGAACCCGGCAGGCCGAGAAGCCGCTGCGCTGGCTGGAGCAGCACGCGGAGGCCTGGGCCCACGAGAGCGGCCCCGCCGCCTGGGCGCAGCTCGTCTTCGCGGCCCACGCGACGGGAACCGACCCGCACGCCTTCGGGAGCATCGACCTGGTGGAGCGGCTCAACGCCACCGGTCCGGCCCCGCAGGCGACGGAGAAGGCGGGCGCGCGGGCCGAGGACCCCGGCGAGCAGGACGGTTCCGCCCTCGGCGTCTGGTGGTTCGTCGGCGTCTGCCTCGTCGCCGGGATCGGTATCGGGTTCCTGATCAGCGGCCGCGCCAAGAGGCAGCAGCCGTGATGCGCCGGGTCCGCGCCCGGGCCGCGGCACCGCCGGCCGCGCTGCTCGTGGCGCTGCCGCTGCTCGCCGCTCTCGTCCTGGTGACGGGCGCGGCCCCGGCGCAGGCCACCGGCTACCGGTACTGGTCCTTCTGGGAACGCGACGGCGGCCGGTGGACGTACGCCACGCAGGGCCCGTCGACGGCGCGTCCCGCCGACGGCGACGTCCAGGGCTTCCGCTTCGCCGTCAGCGAGGACTCCGAGAACGCGGTCACACCGCGCGGCACGGCCGGCTTCGCGGCGATCTGCGCGACGACGCCGGCGCAGCCGGGCAGGAAGCGGGTCGCCCTGGTCCTGGACTTCGGCACGCCCGCCGACGCGCCGTCCGCGGAGACCCCGCCGGCGCCGCGCACGGCGTGCGCCCGGGTGCCCGCCGACGCGACGACCGCGGAGGCCCTGGCCGCCGTCGCGGCCCCCCTGCGGTACGACACCAACGCGCTGCTGTGCGCGATCACCGGCTACCCCCGGCGGGGCTGCGGCGAGCAGGTGCCGGCGGACGAGGACGCGGCGGCACGGCCGGCTTCGCCGAGCGGGGCGGCGAGCGCCGCACCGGGCGGCGGCAAGGACCACGGCGGCCCGTCGGTGGGCCTCGCCGCCGGCGCGGCGGCGGTGGCGGCCCTGGCCGCGGCGGCGGTGTGGCAGGCCCGGCGGCGCCGGACACCGTGAGCACGCACGAGCCACGCGGCACCGACCTGGCGGGGGGCCGCGCAGCGGTGCCGGCCGTGGGGCCGGACGCCACGGGCGGCACGGGCGGGGCCCGGCCCCACCGGCCCCGGCCCCACGAACGCCCGGACGCCGTCCACGACACGGACGCGGGCACGGGTGCGGATCACCCGGCCCCGAAGGCCCCGGCAGGCCCGGGTCCCGGCACGCGCCCGGACACCGCCCACGACACCGACGGGAACACGGCCCCGGATCACCCGGCCGTGCCCGGTGGACGCCCGGGGACAGCTGACAGCCACCCCGGACCTCGCCGCCCCGCCGCCCTCCCGGAGGGCTCGGGCGGCACCGCGCGCCCGAGCCCCGCCTCGCCGAACGGGCGCTCCCAGGACGCACATGTCACCGACGAGCCGCCGGCCGGCCCAGCCGCACCGACCCAGCACCCGCACACCGCCCACGACACCGACGCGGACAAGACCCCGGACCACCCGGCCCCGGAGGCCCCGGCAGGCCCGGCCGGTCCCGACGCGCGCCCCGGGAAAGCGGCTGACACCCACACCGCACGCCGCCGCCCGGCCGGCCTGCTGCCGGTAGAAGCAGACGGCGCCGGCGCCGCGTCCGGCCGACCCGTCGGGCCGGCCCGGGGAGCCGCCCGGACAGCTCGGGCCGGCGGTGTGCCGAGCCGTGGTGGCCGTGGACGGGCCGGGGTGCACGCCGGGGCCTGGTGGGTGTGGGCCCTCGCCCTCGGGACCGCCGCGACCCGTACCACCAACCCACTGCTGCTGGCGCTCCTGCTCACGGTCTCGGCGTACGTCGTCGCGGCCTGCCGCCAGAACACCCCGTCGGCCCGGTCCTACACCGCCTTCCTCCGGCTCGCCCTCGCCGTGCTCGTCGTCCGTCTGGCCTTCGCCGTCGTCCTCGGTTCGCCGGTCCCCGGCACGCACGTGGTCGTCACGCTGCCCGAAGTCCCCCTCCCCCACTGGGCGCAGGGCATCCGGCTCGGCGGCAGGGTGACCGCCGAAGGGCTGGTCTTCGCCCTCTACGACGGTCTCAAGCTGGCCACGCTCCTCGTCTGCGTCGGCGCCGCGAACGCCCTCGCCGCCCCCGCCCGACTGCTGAAGTCCCTGCCGGGCGCCCTGTACGAGACGGGTGTCGCCGTGGTCGTCGCCCTCACCTTCGCTCCGCACCTGGTCGCCGACGTCCGTCGCCTGCGGGCCGCCCGGCGGCTGCGCGGCCGCCCCGACCGGGGGGTGCGCGGTCTGCTCCAGGTGGGGCTGCCGGTCCTGGAGAGCGCTCTGGAGCGTTCGGTCGCCCTCGCCGCGGCGATGGACGCGCGCGGTTACGGCCGGACGGCCGACGTGCCGCCCGTCGTCCGCCGCACCACCGGCGCCCTCACCCTCGGCGGGCTGCTCGGCGTGTGCGCCGGGACGTACGGTCTGCTCACCGCCGAGGGCGGCGCCTACGGGCTGCCGGTGCTGCTCGCCGGGCTCGTCGCCGCCCTGGCCGGCCTCCGGCTGGGCGGCCGCCGCTCCCCGCGCACCCGCTACCGCCCCGACACCTGGAACCCGCGCGCCTGCCTGGTCGCCGGATCGGGTGCCGCGGTCGCGGCCGTGCTGACGCTCGCCGCCGCCCGCGACCCCGAGGCCCTTCACCCCGGGGTCGTGCCCCTGACCGCCCCCGCACTGCCGCTGTGGCCCGCGGCGGCCGTACTCGTCGGACTGCTCCCCGCGTTCGTCGCGCCCCCGCCCGCACAGCCCGCCGTTCCGCAGGAACCCGCACCCACCGAGGAGCCGTCGTGATCCGCTTCGAGGACGTCTCCGTGACGTACGACGGGGCGGCCGGACCCACCGTCCGGAACGTGGACCTCGAGGTCCCCGAGGGCGAACTCGTCCTGCTCGTCGGCCCGTCCGGGGTCGGCAAGTCCACCGTCCTCGGCGCGGTCGGCGGCCTCGTCCCGCACTTCACCGGCGGCACCCTGAGCGGCCGCGTCACGGTGGCCGGCCGGGACACCCGCACCCACCGGCCGCGCGAGCTCGCCGACATCGTCGGCACGGTCGGCCAGGACCCCCTGGCCCACTTCGTGACGGACACCGTCGAGGACGAACTCGCCTATGGGATGGAGTCGCTGGGCCTTCCCCCGACCGTGATGCGGCGGCGCGTCGAGGAGACCCTCGACCTGCTCGGCCTCGCCGGCCTGCGCGACCGCCCCATCGCCACGCTCTCCGGCGGGCAGCGGCAGCGGGTGGCGATCGGCTCCGTCCTCACCCCGCACCCGCGGGTCCTGGTCCTCGACGAACCCACGTCGGCACTCGACCCGGCCGCCGCGGAGGAGGTCCTCGCCGTGCTCCAGCGGCTCGTGCACGACCTGGGCACGACGGTCCTGATGGCCGAGCACCGGCTGGAGCGGGTCGTCCAGTACGCCGACCAGGTCGTCCTGCTGCCCTCACCGGGCGCCGCCCCGGTCGTCGGTGCCCCGGCGGACGTCATGGCCCTCTCCCCGGTCTTCCCGCCGGTGGTCGGCCTGGGGCGCCTGGCGGGCTGGCGGCCGCTGCCCCTGACGGTCCGCGACGCCCGACGCCGCGCGGCGGACCTGCGTGAGCGGCTCGCCGGGGCCGGGCAGCACGGGACGGGTGGCACCCCGGCCGCCCGGACGACCGCGTCCACGCCGGAGCCCCCGGCCCGGCCGGCCCGAGCCGCCCTCGACGCACCGGCCCGGCAGCCCGCCCCCGCCGTCCCGGCCCGCCGGGCCGAGGCCGTCCCGCACGCACCGGCTGGATCCGCCGAACCCGACCCGAACGTCCCACCCCAACCCGCCGAAGCCGGCCCGGACACGCCGGCCCGACCCACCGAAGCCGGCCCGCACACACCGGCCCGACCCACCGAGGCCGGTCCGGACGCACCGGCCCGCCGCACCCCCGTAACCGGGCCCGAGGCGTCCCGCCTTTCCGCAGGGGCGGTCTCCGCCGGGCGCCGGTGGGCGCTGTTCCGGTCGCGCCGCGAGCGGCCGGCCGCCGAGCGGGCGGGCAGCCCGGCGGACCCCGCGCGCGTCGCCGACGTGCGGGGACTCGCCGTACGCATCGGCCGGATCGACGCCCTGCGGCACGTCGACCTGACCGTCGCCCCGGGCGAGACGGTTGCCCTGATGGGCCGCAACGGCGCCGGCAAGTCCACGCTCCTGAGCACCCTCGTCGGCCTGCTCGCGCCCTCCGCCGGCGAGGTCCGGGTGGGGGACGCCGTCCCGCACCGCACTCGGCCCGGCGACCTGGTCCGCCGCGTCGGCCTCGTCCCGCAGGAGCCGCGCGACCTGCTGTACGCCGACACGGTCGCCGCCGAGTGCGCCGCCGCCGACCGGGACGCCCAGGCCGCCCCCGGCACCTGCCGCGCGCTGGTCACCGAGCTGCTGCCCGGCATCGCCGACGACGTCCACCCCCGCGACCTGTCCGAGGGTCAGCGGCTGACCCTGGCACTGGCCGTCGTACTCACCGCCCGTCCGCCCCTGCTCCTGCTGGACGAGCCGACGCGCGGTCTCGACTACGCGGCGAAGGCCCGCCTGGTCGCCGTCCTGCGCGCCCTGGCCGCCGAGGGACACGCCATCGTGCTGGCCACGCACGACGTGGAACTGGCGGCCGAGCTGGCGCACCGGGTGGTCCTGCTCGCCGACGGCGAGGTGATCGCGGACGGCCCGACGGCGGAGGTGGTGGTCTCCTCACCGTCGTTCGCACCGCAGGTGACCAAGATCCTGGCTCCGCAGCAGTGGCTGACCGTGGCCCAGGTGCGCGAGGCACTGACATGACCGGCGCCCCGCCCCCGACCGGTCCCGACCGGCGTCGATCCGGCACCGCCCGGCGCCGGGCCCACACCTCCCGGCCACCGGCCCGCCCCGCTCAGCGCCAGGCCCGCGCCGTGCGGCTCGGTCCGCGCTCCGTCGCCGCCCTCGCCCTCGTCAGCGCCGTCGGCGTCGCCGGTTTCGGCTGGCCCTTCCTCGCCCCGCCCGGTTCGCAGCTCGGCGCCCACGCGCAGGACGCGCCCTGGCTCTTCGCGGGCCTGCTCGTCCTGCTGGTCGCGGTGGTCGCCGCCACGATCGCCGAGTCCGGCCTCGGACCCAAGGCCGTGGCCATGCTCGGGGTGCTGGCCGCGACGGGCGCCGCCCTGCGCCCGATCGGCGCGGGGACCGCCGGCATCGAGCCCATGTTCTTCCTGATGGTGCTGAGCGGACGCGTCCTCGGCCCGGGCTTCGGGTTCGTGCTGGGCTCCGTGACGATGTTCGCCTCCGCCCTGCTGACGGGCGGCGTGGGGCCCTGGATGCCGTTCCAGATGCTGGCCATGGGCTGGTTCACCATGGGCGCGGGCCTGCTGCCGGGCCCCGACCGCCTGCGCGGCCGCGCCGAACTGCTGCTGCTGGCCGGCTACGGCTTCCTCGCCGCCTTCGCCTACGGCACCGTCATGAACCTCCAGGGCTGGCCCTTCATGGGGCTGGGGGCGTCGTCGATCGCGTTCGATCCGCACGCCGCCGTCCCCGCGAACCTCGCCCGCTTCGCCGCGTACTGCGTGGCGACCTCGCTCGGCTGGGACCTCGGCCGGGCCGTCGTCACCGTCGTCCTCACCCTCGTCCTCGGGCCGGCGGTCCTCAGGGCGCTGCGCCGGGCCACGCGCCGGGCCGCTTTCGAGGCGCCGGTCACATTCGACGCACCCACTCCGTGAGGAGACGTGCGCCGGCGGTGACAGGCCCAGTGAGGCCCCGCACATGACGCAGCTCACCTACGAAGCGGAACCGTAACCGCACGCTCGTGGCATGCACTCGCCCTTACCCGCGCCGACCTGGGCATTGAGACGCCGCTCACACAGGCGACCCGTCCGGCGAATGCGACCACAACTAGTAAAAGGGGTGTTTGCGGACAGATTGGACGGCTGCTTCTCTGAACCACGTCGCAGGGCGCCACGGACCACACGGACCGCGGCGCCGACGCATGAACCGGCCACGCACCGCCTGGTCGCCGAGTGCCCGCGACACCCCCGTCCCCAAGCAAGAGGATCTACGTGACCGTCTCCTTCATCCGCCGCATCGCCGCCCCGAAGAGGGCCCTCTCCGCCGCCGCCGTGGCCGCAGCCGCCGCCGGCCTGGCCCTGTCCGCAGCTCCCGCCCAGGCCGCCTCGGGCGGCTCAGGCGCCGGTGCACAGGCGATCGCCCGCCAGATGATCCCGGACGCCGCGCAGTACAACGCCTTCAGCAAGATCGTCGACCACGAGAGCGGTTGGAACATCTCCGCGACCAACGCCTCGTCCGGCGCCTACGGCCTCGTCCAGGCCCTGCCGGCCTCCAAGATGGCCTCCGCCGGCTCCGACTGGAAGACCAACCCCACCACCCAGATCAAGTGGGGTCTGAACTACATGAACTCCCGCTACGGCAGCCCGGTCGGCGCCTGGAACTTCTGGCAGGCCCACGGCTGGTACTGAGCCGGCGGCACGAACGAGGTGAGATCCGGCGGCGCACCCACGAGGTGAGCCCCCTCACCGCCCGACGCGAAGGCGGCGGCCCCAGATCCCCTGGGCCGCCGCCTTCGCATGTCCGCGTCCGGCGGCGCCCGCACGAGGAGCCGGCGCCCCCGTGCACGGGCGTCCCGCTACGCCACCCCGCGCCCGGCGGGCGGCCGGGCAGGTACGGGTGGCGGCCCGGCGACACGCTCCGGGACCCCGCCCGCGGCACTCAGCCCGGCATGGGGTCCTTCTCCCTGACCGCGGCCGGCTCCTTTCCGGCCCCGGCCTCGGCCGCGGCGGCCGTCACGGCCCGGACGCGCGGCCCCTGCAGCAGGTACGTCAGTCCGAAGCCCGCGCCGACCACGGCGGCGCCGCCCACCGCGTCCAGCACCCAGTGGTTGCCCGTGGCCACGATCGCCGAGACGGTGAGGAGGGGGTGCAGCAGACCCAGTGCCTTCATCCACCACTTCGGCGCGACGACCGCGATCACCAGCCCGCACCACAGCGACCACCCGAAGTGCAGGGACGGCATCGCCGCGTACTGGTTGGTGACGGCCGTCAGCGTGCCGTAGTCCGGCTTCGAGAAGTCCTGCACGCCGTGGACGGTGTCGATGATGCCGAGGGCCGGCATCAGACGCGGCGGGGCCAGCGGGTAGAGCCAGAAGCCGACCAGGGCGAGCAGGGTGGCGAAGCCGAGCGAGGCGCGGGCCCAGCGGTAGTCGGCCGGACGGCGCCAGTACAGGACGCCGAGCACGGTCAGCGGGACGACGAAGTGGAAGGACTCGTAGTAGAAGTCGAAGAAGTCCCGCAGCCAGGCGACCCGCACCACCGCGTGGTTCACCGCGTGCTCGATGTCGACGTGCAGGAACCGCTCGACGGACAGGATCTGGTCGCCGTGCCGTTCGGCTCGCGCCCGGCCGCCGTCGGCCGCGAGCCGGACCTGCTGGTAGGCGGCGTAGGTGACGCGGATCAGCAGCAGTTCGAGCAGCAGGTTCGGCCGGGTGAGGACCCGGCGCAGGAACGGCACCAGGGGGACGTGGCTCCAGCGGGCCGGCACCGGCGCCGCGTAACGCGTCGGGACGGGCGCGCGGTAGTACGCGGACTCGCGGGTCAGGAACGGCAGGGCGATCGCCGCTGCCAGGGCGGCCAGCAGGACGACGTTGTCCCGCAGCGGGTGCAGCGCCGCCACGTTCGGGAGCATCATCCTCGCGGGCAGCGTCATCACCAGTACGACGGCCACCGGCCACACGTACCGGTCGGAGGCGCGCCGGCCGACCCGGCCGACCACCGCGAGCAGCACCCACACCAGCTGGTGCTGCCAGGCGGTGGGCGACACGGCGATCGCGGCGCAACCGGTGATCGCGACCGCGAGCAGGAGCTGTCCGTCGCGGCCGTAACGCACGGCCCGGCGCACCCCGAGGACGGCGACCACCGTGCCGAGCGCCATGAACAGGGCGACCTCCAGCGGCCCGGTCAGGCCGATCCGCAGCAGGGCGCCGTGCAGCGACTGGTTGGCGAGCCCGTCGGCGCGGCCGCCGAGCCCCACGCCCGCCATGTGGTGCACCCAGTAGGTCTGGGAGTCGTGGGGCATCGCCGCCCAGGCGAGCACCGTGCACACGGCGAAGGTGGCACCGGTGCTCAGCGCGGCGCGGCGGCGGCCGGTGAGCCACAGCAGCGGCGCGAACAGCAGCACGGTGGGCTGCAGCGCGGCCGCGAGGCCGATCAGCGCGCCGCCGGCCCGCTGCCCGCGCACGACGAAGCAGCCGAGCAGCACGAGCAGGACCGGGATGATGCTGGTCTGGCCGAGCCAGAGCGTGTTGCGCACCGGCAGCGACAGCATGAGCAGGCTGACGGCGACGGGCGCGGCCAGCAGGGATGTGCGGCGGCCGACCGGCTGCGGCAGTGCGCGGACGGCGATCAGGCCGAGCGCGACCACCAGCAGCAGCGTGCCGAAGGTCCAGCCCCAGCCGAGGGCCTGCTCGGCGGACCTGGTCAGCGGTTTCAGGACGAGCCCGCCGAAGGGGGTGCCGGTGAACCGGGTCGAGTCGTACAGGGATCCGTTGACGTGCAGGACGCCGTCCGGGCCGACCCAGGTCTCGAGGTCGGTCAGCCGTTCCCCGCGCGGGGTGGCCAGGACGACGGCCACCTGCCGTATCGCGAGGATCCCGGCTATCAGCCACAGACCCAGCCGGGCCGCGCCCAGCCGGCCGGCGGCTACCCCGAGCGCCCCGGCCGGCCCCCCGCTGTGCTCCACGTTCGCCACGCCCCGTCGGCCTCCCGCCCCGTTCGTCCCGCGCGCCGCGCGCGCGGGAACCCTTCGCGAACCCCAGGGGATCGCACCACCCCCGGTGAGGGACGCGGGCAACCCCCGGTTCACCTGACATCCGCTCGCCTTTTGTCCGGATGACCATAGTGCGGAGGAGGCCCGGTTGCGCCTCCGGGGCGCGAGAAGCATCACAGCGGCCGACGCTCACGGCGCCCCGGAGCAGGCCAAAGTGCCTGCATATCCCGCATTTCGACGCAATAGGCCACGACTCGCTACGCAACGTGAGAGGCAGGGACCCTCGTATGGTCGATTTTCGGCCTGCCGCCAGCTCCCGCTGTGTGGGTCACGTCCCTGTCCGTCCCCGTCGAAAGGTAGGCGAGCGTCGACTTGTCGGCTGTCAGCGTCACCACCTCCCCCTCCCTGTCCCTGGCGAAGGACTCCGACCCGACCGTGACCGACCCGGCACTCGTCCGGCGCGCCGTGAAGGCCGCTGCGCTGGGCAACGCGATGGAGTGGTTCGACTTCGGCGTCTACAGCTACATCGCGGTCACCCTGGGCAAGGTCTTCTTCCCGTCCGGCAGCCCGACCGCGCAGCTGCTGTCGACGTTCGGCGCCTTCGCCGCGGCCTTCCTGGTCCGTCCGCTGGGCGGCATGGTCTTCGGGCCGCTCGGCGACCGCGTCGGACGCCAGAAGGTGCTGGCCATCACGATGATCATGATGGCCGTGGGCACCTTCGCCATCGGCCTGATCCCGTCGTACGGGGTGATCGGCGTCGGGGCTCCGCTGCTGCTGCTGGCGGCCCGGCTGGTGCAGGGCTTCTCCACCGGCGGCGAGTACGCGGGCGCGTCGACCTTCATCGCCGAGTACGCCCCGGACAAGCGGCGCGGCTTCCTCGGCAGCTGGCTGGAGTTCGGCACGCTGGCCGGCTACATCGGCGGCGCCGGCCTGGTCACCCTGATGACGGTCCTGCTGCCCGCCGACGACCTCACGGCGTGGGGCTGGCGGATCCCGTTCCTGATCGCGGGCCCGATGGGCATCATCGGCCTGTACCTGCGGCTGCGCCTGGAGGAGACTCCGGCGTTCGCGGCGCAGGCCGCGCGGACGGCGAAGGCCGGGCCGGCCCAGCGCAAGGTGCGGGTCCGCGAGATGGTGACGGGCCAGTGGAAGGCGATGCTCCTGTGCGTCGCGCTCGTGCTGGTCTACAACGTCACGGACTACATGCTGCTGTCGTACATGCCGAGCTACCTCACGAGTGAGCTCAAGTACGACGAGACGCACGGTCTGCTGGTGGTGCTCGGCGTCATGGCCCTGATGATGATCGTCCAGCCCTTCGCCGGGGCGCTCACCGACCGCGTCGGCCGGCGCCCGGTGATCGCGGCCGGCTGCGCGGGCTTCCTGCTGCTGTCCGTGCCGGCGCTGCTCCTCATCCGTGAGGGCAGCCTGGCGGCGGTCGCCCCGGGCATGGCCGCGCTGGGCCTGCTGCTGGTCTGCTTCACGGCCTCGATGCCGGCGGCCCTGCCGGCCCTGTTCCCCACCCGGATCCGCTACGGCTCCCTCTCGATCGGCTTCAACGTCTCGGTGTCGCTGTTCGGCGGCACGACCCCGCTGGTGGTGACGGCGCTGATCGGCGCGACCGGGAACGTGATGATGCCCGCCTACTACATGATGGGCGCGTCGATCATCGGCGGCGCGGCGGTGTGGTTCATGGCGGAGTCGGCGGGCCGGCCGCTGCCTGGGTCGGCACCGTCGGTGGAGAAGACCGCGGGCTGAGTCGGGTCCGGCGCCCGGCGCGTCGGCGGGGTTAGATTCATCGAGCCGCAGACACACGAAAGGCTTGATGATGAGCGACTCGCAGCTCTGGGAAGACGTCGACGCCTATCTCACCGCCCTGCTCTCCCCGGAGGACGACGCCCTGCGGGCCGCTCTCCGGGACAGCGACGCGGAGGGCCTGCCCCACATCAACGTCGCGCCGAACCAGGGCAAGCTGCTGCACCTCCTCGCCCGGATCCAGGGCGCCCGCGCGATCCTGGAGATCGGCACGCTCGGCGGCTACAGCACCATCTGGCTCGCCCGCGCGCTGCCGCCCGACGGCCGTCTGGTCAGCCTGGAGTACGACGCCCACCACGCCGACGTGGCCCGCCGCAACCTCGCCCGCGCCGGTCTCGACCGGATCGCCGAGGTCCGGGTGGGACCGGCCCTGGAGTCGCTGCCCAAGCTCGCCGACGAGAATCCGCCGCCCTTCGACCTGGTGTTCATCGACGCCGACAAGGTCAACAACGCGCGCTACCTGGACTGGGCGCTGCGGCTGACCCGCGTGGGCAGCCTGGTCGTCCTCGACAACGTCGTCCGCGGCGGGCGCGTGGCCGACCGGGAGAGCGCCGACCCGGGTGTGCTCGGCACCCGGTCGGCGCTGGAGATGATCGCGGAGCACCCGCGGCTGGACGGCACGGCGGTGCAGACGGTGGGGTCCAAGGGACACGACGGTTTCGCGCTGGCACGCGTACTGCCTTGAGGGCCTTCATACCTCGTGGTAGAAGCCGACGTCGACGCTGCGCGGGCTGGTGCGGTCCTGGACGACGACCTCGCCCGAGCCGCCCCGGGGCAGCGGGACGGTCCCGCCGTAGACGAGGGCCTGCGTGTACTCGCCGATCCTGAGGCGTACCTCGGAGGACGGGTCGGCCTGCGATCCGCGCAGCCAGGTGAGCTGCCACGTGCCGTCGGGGCCGCAGCGGAACTCCAGGTGGACGCGCGAGACGAACAGCCAGTCGTCCGGAGTCACCAGACGGCACACGGCCCGGTCCCGGCCCACCCGCAGCACGGCCCCCGGGTCACTGGGCGCGTCGGCCATCAGCATGCCGGCCGTCGCGCCCGCGTCCGCCCCGGACACGGAGGCCATGGTGAGTTCCAGCACGTGCGCTCCTCGTGATTCGGGCGCCCGAGCCGCGGTCCGTGCTCAGCTGCGCCAATGCCGTTGGCGGAGCGCCGGGTTGGCGCACCGCGGCGGCATGATAAATCGCCCGGCCCGGGCACGTCCGGCACAATGGACACATGACCGAGCGCAAACCTCCCGGCGTTCCGTTCGAGTCCTTCGTCGACAAGCAGATCCGCGACGCGCAGGCACGCGGCGAGTTCGACCGGCTCCCGGGCGCGGGCAGGCCGCTTCCGGACGAGTCGGCGTACGACGAACTGTGGTGGGTCAAACGGAAGATGGTCCGCGAGGGCATGTCGGTCCTCCCCCCGGCGCTCGCCCTGCGCAAGGAGGCCGAGGACGCGCTCGCGGCGGCCTACGCGGCGCCTTCGGAGCGGCTCGTCCGGAAGATCATCACCGAGATCAACAGCAAGATCCTCGACATGATGCTCAAACCACCGCCCGGTCCCCCGCTGGGCCTGAAGCGGTACGACGTCGAGCAGATCGTCACCGAGTGGCAGAACCGAACGACCGGCCAGACGCGCTGACCGCCCACCGGCACGCACGGCAGGAACCGAGTCGACGACCACGGAACCCGCAGGCACCCACGCCCGGCAGAAACCGTGCCGACGACCACGGGACCCGCAGGCACCCACGCGCGGAAGGGGCCGTGCCGGGGGGTGTCCGCCCGCAGCGGCCGGCGCGTCTGCGCCGGGTCCCTCGTCAAGACACCACGTTCGCGCCGGTCCGAGGACGGACACCCCCCGGCGCGGCCCCGACCCACCCACGACCGCGCGGCACCGGGCGCCGACGTGGCACCAGGCGCCGCGCCGCCGTCAGATGTGCAGCAGGCGGTCGGCCAGTTCCCGGTAGTCGCGCAGCGCCAGCCGCAGCCGCTCGGTGTCCGGGGTCGTCGCGGACGTGCCCGAGTCCGCGGACTGCCAGGCCTCCCGCAGAGTGCGCCGCCGTCGGGTCAGCGCCTCCGCGAGGCGGTCAGCCAGCTCGTCCACGACGCGGTCGGCCTCCTCCACGGCGCCCCTGGGGGCGTCGACGAACCCGGTCACGGCACGCCGCAGGCGCCCGCCGAACGCGTCGCACTCGTCCCGCGCCAACAGCGGCACGGAGCTGGTCCCGTCGTGCAGACCCGCCTCGGCCTCCCGACCCGCGCCGGCCTCCGATCCCACGCCGACACCCGGGCCCGAACCCTCGGTCTCCCGACCCACGCCGGCGACCCGCTCGTCCCGAACCGCCCCGGCCTCCGAACCCACGCCGGCACCCGGGCCCGAACCCTCGGTCTCCCGACCCACGCCGACGACCCGCTCGTCCCGAACCGCCCCGGCCTCCGAACCCACGCCGACACCCGGGCCCGAACCCTCGGTCTCCCGACCCACGCCGGCCACCCGCTCGTCCCGACCCGCGCCGGGAAGACCCGTCCGGTCCTCCGCCGGCTCCCCGGCACCGGCTGCGCCCGTCCCGTGCCCGGTCACGCTCTCCGCCGGCCCGCCGCCGCGCACCGTGTCCCGGCCCGGAGCCGTAGCCCTCTCCTCGCCCGGTGTCATGTCCGCCATCTCGCTCAACCTTCCTTCACATGGCGACGGTTGAAGCCCCACGACGTGTGGCGGGCCGGTCCGTCGCCGCGGGCCGGGGCGCGGTGGTCGTCGGCCGCGTGGTGGCCCGAGTCCAGCAGCTTCTCGAACAGCGCGCGGGCCTCGACCAGGGACTCGCGCAGTTCCTCGGTGCCCGGCCGGCTCTCCTCGGCGCCGCCGACGGGCGCCTGCGCGGCACGGTGCACGCGCCGGTAGCCGTGCACGTGGTGCGCGTGGTGGACGGACAGCGCGGCGAGCTGCTCCTCGTACTGGCCGCCGCCCGGGAATCCCCGGACCTCGGCCAGTTCGGCGACCAGCCGGTCCGCCTCCGCCACCGCCTCACGCGGCGAGTCGACGAACCGCTCCTGCACGGCCGTCCAGCGCGTCTCGAACCGCTCGCGCTCGGCCGGCTCCAGCGGCCGCTGACGCAGCCCGCCGTGCCGTTCCACGCGCGCGGCGAGCTCACGCTCGGCGGCCTCGGTGTCGCCGTCGTGCCGGGCCACGGTCCGCTCGTACTCGGGACCGAAGCGCCGCTTGAGGCTCTGGCCGCCGCGGGATCCGCGGCCACGCAGCATCAGTGCGGCCGCCACGACGACGACCGCGACGATCACGATCAAAGCGATGATCAGGCCTGTGGACATGAATGCCTTCCGGATGTGGTCGGCCCGACTGGCCGGTTCCCCCATCGCATTGCCCGGAAGGCAGCCGACAAACGGCCACCGCGGGCCGGCAGGGGGCGGTATCGGGTTGCGCACCGGGTCCGGGCCGGCCCGACAATGCCCGTCATGACCTGGACGATCTCCCCCGAGCCGTACGACTCCCCCGTCGCCGCCGCCCTGTGGCGGGCGTACTACACGGAGGTCAGCGACCGCTGGTACCTGCTGCACAAGGGCCGCCGCACGGACCCCGCCGAGCTGGAGCGGGAGATCGCCCGCCGGCCGGGTGCCGAGCTGGCCCCGCCGGGCGGGCGGCTGCTGGTGGCCCGGTACGACGGCGCGCCCGCCGGCACCGCGGGCGTGCGTCTGCTGGACGCCGCGACCGCCGAGCTGACCCGGGTCTTCCTGAGGAGGCCGCTGCGCGGCCGGGGCGGTGCCGCGCTGCTCGTCACGGCCGCCGAGGAGGCCGCCCGCGCGCTCGGCGCGCGGCGGGTGGTCCTGGACACCCGGAGCGACCTGGTCGAGGCCCGCGCCCTGTACGCGCGGCTCGGCTACGCGGAGACCGCGCCCCACAACGGCGACCCGTACGCCGAGCACTGGTTCGGCAAGCCCCTGGGCTGACCGGCGGGCGGGCGCCTCACGAGAAGCGGGTCACCGCCCGCCCGTCGTGCGGGCGCTCCGCGTCGGAGCCGCACAGCTCCGCCGTCAGCTCCTTCACCAGCTGGACCAGGTCGGTCGGCCGGTCCGGTCCCCACCAGTCGCCGAGCAGTTCGGCGAGCGATTCCTCCCGCGCCCGTGCCAGCCGGTCGGCGACCTCCTGCCCCGCGGGGGTGAGGACGAGGTCGAGGCCCCGGCGCTCGCCCAGCCGACGCTCCTCGACCTGGCGGGCGGCCGCGAGCACGACACCCAGCGGGACCGGGCCGCGCTCGGCGAGCACGGCCGGCTCCACCCAGCCGTACTTCCTGGTCCGCAGCAGCATCCAGCTCGCCGCGGGCAGCAGGTCGTAGCCGGCCCGCTCGGTGATGTCCCGGTAGATCTCGCGCCGTCCCTCGCGCGTGCCGAGCACGGACAGCGCACGGCAGACCTCGTCGTACGACGACCGCTCGACCGGGTTGGTCACGTAGGTCTCCGTCCCGTCCGGCGCGGTGACGGAGCCCCGCAGCCGGTCCTCCTTGAGGAACCACGCCAGGACGAAGCCGACCGCGGCGACCGGCGCGGCGTACAGGAAGACGTCGGTGATGGCGGAGGCGTATGCGCTCAGGGCCGCCGGGCGCAGTGCGGGCGGCAGGGCGGAGATGCCCCGCGGGTCGGACTTCAGGGCGTCCGCGGAGACTCCCGGCGGCAGTGCGGCTCCCGCCAGGGCGGCGGCGAGCTTGTCGCCGAGCCGGCCGGCGAAGAGCGTGCCGAAGACGGCCACGCCGAAGGAGGCGCCGATGGAGCGGAAGAAGGTGGCGCCGGACGTGGCGACGCCGAGGTCCTCGTAGGAGACGGCGTTCTGCACGATGAGCACCAGCACCTGCATGACCAGGCCGAGACCCAGGCCGAAGACGAAGAAGGAGCCGCTGATCGCGGCGTTGGAGCTGTTCTCGTCGAGCCGGTGCAGCAGCAGCAGGCCGATCGTGGTCACCGCGGTGCCCGTGAGCGGGAAGACCTTCCAGCGGCCCGTACGGCTGACGATCTGGCCGGACCCGGTGGAGGCCAGCAGCATGCCGACCACCATCGGCAGCATGTGCACGCCGGACATGGTCGGGGACACCCCGTGCACGACCTGCAGGAACGTCGGCAGGTAGGTCAGCGCGCCGAACATGGCGAAGCCGACGATGAAGCTGACGACGGCGGACAGCGTGAAGGTGCGGACGCGGAAGAGCTTCAGCGGCAGGACCGGTTCTGCCGCCCGGCGCTCCGTGACCACGAACGCCACCGTGAGGACGGCGGACAGCACGGCGAGGCCGACGACCTGCGGCGAACCCCAGGCCCAGGTCGTGCCGCCCAGCGAGGCGATGAGGACCAGGCAGGTGGCGACGGCGGCGATGAGGAAGGTCCCGAGGTAGTCGATGACGTGGCGGGCCGCCCGGCGCGGTATGCGCAGCGCGGTCGCGATCACGGCGAGGGCGACGATGCCGACGGGGACGTTGACGTAGAACACCCAGCGCCAGCTCAGGTGCTGGGTGAACAGCCCGCCGAGCAGGGGACCGAGCACGCTGGTGGCGCCGAACACCGCGCCGAAGAGTCCTTGGTAGCGGCCCCGGTCCCGGGGCGGGACGACATCGCCGACGATCGCCATCGACAGCACGATCAGCCCGCCGCCGCCGAGTCCCTGCAGCGCCCGGAAGGCGATCAGCTGGGGCATGTCCTGCGCCATTCCGCACAGCGCCGAACCGATCAGGAAGATCACGATGGCGGTCTGGAACAGCTTCTTGCGTCCGTACTGGTCGCCGAGCTTGCCCCACAGCGGGGTGGCCGCGGTCGAGGCCAGCAGATAGGCGGTCACCACCCACGACAGGTGCTCCAGGCCGCCGAGGTCGCTGACGATGGTCGGCAGCGCGGTCGACACGATCGTCGAGTCGAGCGCCGCCAGCAGCAGGCCGAGCAGCAGGGCCCCGATCGGGACGAGGACGTGGCGGGACACCCGTCCCGTACCGCCGCCGTCCGGTGACGGCGGTGCGGGCGAGGGGTCTGGGTCCCGCACCTTCCCCGTGATGCCCTGCGCATCCCCGGCCATGAAGACCTCCCGCGGCTCTTGTGACACCTCCCATCGTGATCGGTGTGACCGGTTATGGCCTGTTGAGTCCCACCGGAGGCCGCCATTCCGGGGGCTTCGGAGGAGAGGTTGTGCGGAAGATCTGCATAATCCTTGAAGCCGCAAGGAAGGGGAGGGACGCGTGCAGCAGCCGGAGGGGCACGTCTGCCCGGAGTGCGGGGCGTCCAGGGACGCGGACAGCACCCCGTCCTGCCCCTGCGCGCAGCGGGTGGCGGACGCCCTGCGTGAGGCGCGGACGGCCGAGGCCGCCGCGGCGGAGGACTTCGATCCACTGCGCATCAGGCCGTACGTCGGCGTGCCCGCGACCGACGAGCCGGACGCACCCGGCACCGAGGCGGCCGGCGTGGAGGCGCCGGGCGTCAAGGCACCCGACATGGAAGCGCCCAACCGAGACGCACCCGACATGGAGGCGCCCGGCGCGGACCCGTCCGGTGTGAAGGCGCCCCGGAGTCCGGGTGCGGCGGGACCGGTGCCGGGTGCCGACGCGCAGGCGGCTGGGGCGGGCGTCACGGCTGAGCCGACCGGGGTGGCGGGGGTCGGCCGTAAGACGAACCAGGGCGCGGACGCCGGGGTCACCGTCGGCGGCGCGGACGCCGAGGTCAGCGTCGGCACCACGGACGCCGGCATCGTCGACGGCGCGGACGCCGGGACGACCGACAGCGGCGCGGGTGGGAAGGCGGCCGGCACCGCGGCCGCCGTCGCGCACGCGTCCGAGGGCGCGACCCGGCCTCTTCCCGCGGCCGGCGCCACGCTGCCGCTGGGGACGGCCGCCCCGCCGCTCCCCGGTCCACCGACGGCGGCACCCCGTGCCGAAGGCCCCACGGCGATCGGACCGGGGCAGGCGGGGAAGCCGGGGCACACCGACCGCCCCGGCACCGGGACCCCCTTCGACCGCCCTCACGAGCCGGGGACCGGGGCCGGGGCCGCCGGTGACGGGGCCCGGCGCGGGAGCGGCCGGAGCCGCCGTACCGCCCTGCTGGCCGTGTCCGGAGCCGTGGTCGCCGTGGCCGCCGCGGCCGGGTTCGCGAACGGGCTGCTGTCCTACGAGTCGCCGGCGCGGGACGGAGCGGCACCCGAGGAGGTGCGGCACGGCGTCCCGGACGCGCCGACGCCCACACCGTCGTCTCCGGCGGGGGCCGGCGTCGCGTCCTCGTCGCCGGCATCCGCGAATCCGCCGCCGTCCGCCGGCGCGAGCCCGTCGGAGTCGCCGGTCCCGTCGTCCTCGGCGTCGAGTGCGGCGCCGTCCGCGTCACCCTCCGCCTCCGCCGGGCCGACCGGGCCGGCCGCGACCGCCGGCCCGACGGAGACCATGGCGGTGCCCCCGGTCCTGCGCCGCGGCGACCAGGGACCGGAGGTCACCGAACTCCAGCTGCGGATACGCCGGCTGTACCTCTACACGGGCGAGGCCGACGGCGTCTACGACGGGCAGCTGGAGGACTCCGTCCGCACCTATCAGTGGACCCGCGGCATCCGGACGGACGAATCGGGCGTGTACGGCCCGGCCACGCGGGCGAGCCTGGAGGCGGAGACGTCGGAGCCGTAGACGGCCGGCCCCGGAACCTTGCGCCCGGCCGGCACGCGAACGGCGCGAACCCCCCGGGGACGGCCGGCCGCCGGATGACGCCTGCCCGGCCGCCCGACCGCCGCGCCGGGCGCCGGACCACCGGACGATCCCGCCGGGCCGCCGCACCCGCCGGGCCGCCACACCGCCGAGCCATCGGACGCCCGGCCGTTGGCCCGCCAGGCGCCGGATCACCACCCGACCACCGGACGCCGGGCGCCGACCGCCGGACACCGGGCGCCGACCGCTGGGCGCTGGGGTATCGGAGGCCGCCCGCCGGACGCCGGGCGCCGGGCGCCGGGGTATCGGACGCCGGGCGCCGACCGCCGGACACCGGGCGCCGACCGCTGGGCGCTGGGGTATCGGACGCCGGACGCCGACCGCCGGACGGCGGGCGCTGGGGTATCGGACGCCGGGCACCGGGGTATCGGACGCCGGACGCCGGCCGCCGGACGGCGGGCGCTGGGGTATCGGCCGCCGGCCGCCGGACAGCGGCTCCGCCGCAACCCGCACGCGCCGTACCGCCGGCCCGCGCCGAACCCCGTCTCAGCCCAGGTGCAGCCGGATCGTCCCGTCCGCCGTGGCCTCCACCCGGACCTGCGTCAGGTCGCTCACCAGCGCGTCCGGGCGGTGGATCGCGGCGCGCGGACCGACGCCGACCACCCTCGCCCCCGCGGCGCGTCCGGCGGCGATCCCCGCGCCGGAGTCCTCGAAGACCACGCAGTCGGCGGGCGCGACGCCCAGTTCGGCGGCGCCCTTGAGGAAACCCTCGGGGTCGGGCTTGCTCGCGCCGACGGACTCGGCGGTGACCCGCACGTCCGGCAGCGGGAGGCCGGCGGCGGCCATCCGGGCCGTGGACAGCGCGACGTCGGCGGAGGTCACGAGCGCGTGCGGCAGCCCCCGCAGGGACGCGAGGAACTCCGGAGCCCCGGGGACGGGGATCACACCGTCCATGTCCGAGGTCTCCTCGGCGAGCATGCGCGCGTTCTCGCTGAGGTTCAGCTCTCTCGGGCGGCCGGGCAGCAGCAGCGCCATGGACGCGTGCCCCTGGCGGCCGTGCACGACCTTCATGACCTCGTCACCGCCCAGCCCGTGCCGGTCGGCCCAGCGGCGCCAGATCCGCTCGACGACGGCGTCGGAGTCGACCAGCGTGCCGTCCATGTCCAGCAGGAGGGCGCGGGCGGTGAGCACGGCGGTGGCCGTCATCGGCAGCTCCAAGGCGCGGCGAGGGGCGGAGGACGGGCCCCGGGGTGGACAAGGCGGCCCCGCCCGCCGGTCAGGGAGAACGGGCGGGAGCCACTTTGTTCCCCCACGGTACAAAACAAGCCCGCATCCCGCCACTGCCCCCCGGAAGCCTTCACCTTCCGTTCGGCTCAGCCCGCCACGGCCTCGTACAGGCTCCACACCCCGAGAGCCGTCATCAGCAGCGCCGCGATCTTGGTGATGAGACCCAGCGGCACCCGCTTCATCAGGGCCTTTCCGCCGACGATGCCGATCGCGGCCACCGCCCACAGCCCCAGCACCGCACCCAGGCCGACGGAGAGCGGGCTGTCGTACCGGGCCGCGAGGTTCGCCGTCATGATCTGGGTGAGGTCACCGAACTCGGCGACGAGGATGAGCATGAACCCGGTCCCGGCGACCTTCCAGAAGGACTGCCCCTGCGGAGTGCGTGTCTCCTCCTCGCCGTCGCCCTTGTGCAGCAGGAGCATCGCCGCGCCACCGAGGAAGAGCACGCCCGTCAGCGCGTGGACGATCCGCTGCGGCAGGAGCGTCAGGACGCTGCCGGCCGCGACGGCGAGCACGACGTGCACCAGGAAGGCGGCGGCGACGCCGGCGAAGACGTACGAGGCGCGGTAGCGGGTGCCGAGGACGAGCCCGGTGAGAGCGGTCTTGTCAGGCAGCTCGGCCAGGAACACCAGGCCGAACGCGAGCGCCAGGACGCTGAGACTGATCACGATTCCTCAATCGGTCGGGGCTGCCCCGCCGAGAGCACTGTGAACACGATGGGACACCTCGGCACGGCAGCACACGGAAGGCCCTCGCCGTACGGCTCGGGCATGGCATGCACTGCTGCCGAAGGTCTCGCTGGCCGGCCCCGTGGAACGAGGTCTGCCTCCGGGCGCCGGCTCAGACGAGCTGAGCAGTGTGTCGACGGTCCGGCGAAGAGCTACTCCCCTTCTGCGCGCTCCATGGTACGCGACCGCCCACGGTTCCCCGCCGGGCCGGTGAGCTGCGGCAAGGGCCCGTGGCCGGCGACGCCCGCGTGCCGCGCCGGTCCGCCGGCGGGGCCGTGGCCCAGGGCGCGCCCGCACCCCGGATCGATCCGCCCCGCGGAGACGGTCCACGCGTCCGCCCCCGGGCCGATCGACCCGGCGATCGACCCCGAGGGGGCCGTCGCCCACCCGCCGGCGCCCCGGGTCGGACCGCACCGCTGTGAAGATCCGGCGAACGCCGTCCGCACACCCCTTGTTAGGTCATGTACGCGTCATTAGGTTCTCACCCGACGCACACCCCACCGCAACACGGCGTCGCGAGCATTCCCCTGCTCGTGACCACCACCCCAGATCCCCACGGGAGTTCGCATGCCGAAGTTCTACGCGCGTCAACGGGCCGGTTTCCTGGCTGCCCTCACCGGGCTCATAGCGACGGTCGGGCTGTTCAACGGCCCGACCGCCTCCGCCGCGCTCCCCACACCCGTCAGCGCGTCCACCGCCCGCAGCTACCTCGCCTCGCTCACGGTGGCGACCGAGAACCGCACCGGCTACAGCCGTGACCTGTTCCCGCACTGGATCACCATCAGCGGCGCCTGCAACACCCGGGAGACCGTCCTCAAGCGCGACGGGTCCGGCGTCGTCACCGACTCCTCCTGCGCAGCCACCAGCGGCAGCTGGTACTCCCCCTACGACGGCGCGACCTGGACCGCAGCCTCCGACCTCGACATCGACCACCTCGTTCCGCTCGCCGAGGCGTGGGACTCCGGGGCGGGCAAGTGGACCACCGCGCAGCGTCAGGCCTTCGCCAACGACCTGACCCGCCCGCAGCTCATCGCCGTCACCGACAACGTCAACCAGACCAAGGGCGACCAGGACCCGGCGACCTGGGTGCCGTCGCGGACCGCGTACCTGTGCACCTACGTCCGGGCCTGGGTTCAGGTGAAGTACTACTACGACCTGTCCGTCGACTCCGCGGAGAAGAGCGCGCTGCAGAGCTACCTCGCGAGCTGCTGACCAGGGGGTCTCCCCGCCGGCCTCCGTCGTTCCGTACCGTACGGGGCGACGGAGGGGTGACGGAGAGGGGTACGGACATGGCCGGACTGCGCCTGGGACCACTGCTGCGGTACGTCGACGGCGAGTCCGCGACCGTCTGGGTCGAGGCGAGCCGGCCGTGCACCGCCGAGGTGCGCTGTGCGGACGGCGCCCGCGGGGAGGCCCGCACCTTCCAGGTCGAGGGCCACCACTACGCGCTGGTGCCGGTGACCGGACTGACACCCGGCACGGCCGTGCCGTACGAGGTGCTGCTCGACGACGTCCGCGTGTGGCCGCTGTCCGGAGCGCCCGAGGAGTCGGCGGAGCGCGAGGAGTCGGCACAGTCCGCGGAGTCGGCGGAGTCCGCCGAGTTCGCGCAATCCGGCGGGTCCGGGCCGCAGGAGTCCGGCTGCGCTCCGGGCGCCGGGCACCGGGCGTTCCCGCCCTCCGTCATCCGCACGCCCGCCGAGGGCGAGGAACTGCGCGTCGTCTTCGGCTCGTGCCGCTGGGCCGCGCCCCCTGCCGACGGCAAGGACCCGGTCGGCCCGGACGCCCTCGACACCCTGGCCACGCGGATCGCCGCCGACCCGGACGGCGAACGCCCCGACGTGATGCTGCTGCTGGGCGACCAGGTGTACGCCGACGAGACCTCCGACGCGACCCGGCGCCGGCTGGCCACCCGCCGCGACGTGACCGAACCCCCGGGCGGGGAGGTGGCCGACTACGAGGAGTACACCGGCCTCTACTACGAGTCCTGGCTGGACCCCGAGGTGCGCTGGCTGCTGTCCACCGTGCCCAGCTGCATGATCTTCGACGACCACGACGTCATCGACGACTGGAACACCTCCGCCTCCTGGCTCGCCGACATGCGGGCCACCGACTGGTGGGAGGAACGCCTGCTCAGCGGTCTGATGTCGTACTGGGTTCACCAGCACCTGGGGAACCTCTCGCCGGACGAGCTGGCCGCCGACCCCGTCTACGCGGCCGTCCGGGCCACGCCCGACGGCACCGACGCCCTGCGCGACTTCGCCGCCGGGGCCGACGCCGACCCGGCGTCGTGCCGCTGGAGCTACCGCCGCGACTTCGGCCGCGTCCGGGTGGTGATGGTCGACTCGCGGGCCGCCCGGGTCCTGGAGGAGGGCAGCCGGGCGATGCTGAACACCGACGAGGCGGCGTGGCTGCGCGAACAGGTCCTGGACCGCCCCGGCTCCTACGACCACCTCCTGATCGGCACCTCCCTGCCCTGGCTGCTGCCACACCTCGTGCACGACATCGAGGCGTGGAGCTCGGCCCTGTGCCGGGGAGACCGGGGCGCACGCTGGGCGCGGATCGGGGAGCGCCTGCGGCGGGGGGCCGACCTGGAGCACTGGGCGGCGTTCCCGGACTCCTTCGCGGACCTGGCGGACCTGATCGCCGAGGCCGGCTCGGGGCCCGGGGCGCCGGCGACGGTGTGCGTGCTGTCCGGGGACGTGCACCACGCCTACGTCGCCGAGCCCGCCTGGCGGCCCACGGCGGGACGCGGCTCCCCCGACGCCCGCGTGCTGCAGCTCACCTGCTCCCCCGTCCACAACTCCGTACCGCTGTCGATTCGGCTCGGTTTCCGCTTCGGCTGGAGCGCGGTGGCACGTGCGCTCGGGCGGCGGTTCGCCCGGCACGGGCGCTGTTCCCGGCCGCCGGTGACCTGGCGAAGGACGGGCGGACCCTGGTTCGGCAACCAGCTCATGACGCTGACCCTGCGGGGTCGCTCGGCCCGGTTGCGCCTGGAGAAGGCCCAGGCCGCGGGGGCCGGGCAGGCCCGGCTGACGACCGTGTGGGAGTCCCGGCTCGCCTCCTGACGGTCCCCCGACCGCTGCGCCGTGAGCGCCCCGCGGCCGGTACGCGGCGGTGGTCCGGGCCGTCGGCGGCGCTCACCTCCCGCTCGGGCCCGGCACCCCGGCCGTCGCCGTCGCCGCGGACCGCCCGGCTCCGCGTACAGCGGGCATCCACCGGCGGGCGGCGCCGTGCGGACTCCGGCGCCCCTGTGCGGGGCGGGCCACCGGGTGAAGGGACCGTGTCGATCACGGGAGCCCCCGGTGAACTCCCCGCGGCCCAGGCGGCGTACGCTGTACGGCTGTCATCAGGCCGCCCCCGCCGCTCCCCCGCGACGTAGCGGCGGGTCCGGTCCACGGGGGGCGTCACGGGAGCATCGGTGCTGGACAGTCTCGGGGGAATGGGGTCGCTCACCGGCACTCCGTGGATCTACGGGGTGGTGGCGCTGTCGGTCGTCCTCGACGTCTTCCTGCCGGTCCTGCCCAGCGGCGTCCTGATCGTCACGGCCGCGACGGCGGCGGCCGCGGGCACGGGCGCCGCGACCGGACACGTCCCCCACGACGCCCCCGGCGTACTGGCCCTGACCCTGTGCGCGGCCACCGCGTCGGTGCTCGGCGACCTGGTCGCGTACCGCCTGGCCTGGCGCGGCGGGGAGCGGCTGGACCGGGCGATCTCCCGCTCCCGCCGGCTGAGCACGGCGCAGAAACGACTCGGCGCGGCACTGTCCCGGGGCGGCGGCGCCCTGGTGGTCCTGGCCCGTTTCGCCCCGGCCGGACGGTCGGTGGTCTCCTTCGGCGCCGGCGCCGCCCACCACCGCGTGCGCGACTTCCTCCCCTGGTCAGCTCTCGCGGGGCTGACCTGGGCCACCTACAGCGTGGCCGTGGGCTACTTCGGCACCCAGTGGCTGGGCGCGAGCTGGCTGGCGACGGCCGTGTCGGTGGGGGCCCTGTTCGCGGCCGGCTCGGGCGCCGCGTTCCTGATGCGCCGGGCACCCCGGCCGGCCGAGGCGCCGTGACCGCCCGAGGGGCGGCAGCCGGACCCTGCGTCGTAGCGGGCCGAGGCGTCGTAGCCCGGTGAGACCGAGGAGCGGTGGCCAGATCCTGGGTCGTAGCCGACCGAGGCGCGCGTAGCCGACCGAGGTGTCCCAGCCCGCCGAGGTTCAGTAGCCGGCCGAGGCGTCGTAAGACCGGCCCGAGCTCCCCGTACGCGGCCGGGAGTCGCAGCCGGACGGACCCTCGCCGCGGCCCCGTCCGCTCGGGTCAGGCCGCGCCCGGCTGTCCCGCCGCCCCGCGGGCCGGCCGCCCGCGCACCTCCAGCCCCGCCAGCAGCTCCGTCGTGGCGTCCGCGATCACCTCCACGGCACGGTCGAAGACCTCCTGGTTGTGGGCGGCGGGCGCCCTGAACCCGGAGACCTTCCGCACGAACTGCAGCGCGGCCGCCCGGATCTCGTCCTCCGTGGCCTCCTCGGGCAACGCGGGCGGGCGCAGGGTCTTGATGCTCCGGCACATGGCCCCAGTGTCCCCCAGGACGGCGGCCCCGCCCAGACGACGACCAGCCCGGACGGACGTCCGGTACCGCCGCCGGCCGTGCGGTGACCGGCGGGCCGCGGCCGGCCCGTCCCCGCGCCGGTGGCCCGTCGGGCCGGTGCGCCGCGTACCTGCTGCCCGTCGTGCTGGTCTTCGGCATCGGCGTGCCCGCGGCCGTCCTCGCCACCGTCGTCTACGCCGCCCCGCC